>CAJAYO010000679.1 GCA_903948415.1 uncultured Opitutia bacterium
CCGGCGGTCGGGCGTGATCGCGGCGTCCAGCTGCCGGCGCGTGCCGGTGAGGAGCAGATCCTTCACGGCAGGATTCTGCTCGACCAGCCGCCGCGTGAACCGGGCGAACAGTTCCTGGCGTTCCCGCCACGCCAAATCGCCCGCCGCCGGCCCGTCTCCGTCCACCGCGCGCTGATACGCCGCCACCTGCCGCTTCACCGCCTCGCTCAGATTGGCTTCCGGCGCGAGCCGCGTCTCGATCAGGTGGGCCCAGCGTTCGAGGTATTGCTCGGAGGTAGAATAAGGTTTGTCGATCGTGCGGTCGACGAGCGTGGCCGCGACGTGGGCCTCGTAGAACGAGGCGCGCCGCGGCCCCGCCGGTTGCAGGGTGAACAGGTCGATCCCGAACAGCTGCTCCGGTATGAACCGTTCGTAGCCTGCCCACCGCTCCGGATCCGGATCCGGCTCGCACCCCGCGGCGACCGTGAGTTCGTCGGTCGCCGTAAAACCCGCGGCCCGCACGTCGGCCGGCGCGCCCTTGGCCGCCGCCGGTTTCCACCAACCCGGCACCCGCGTGAACCACCGCGGATTCGCCGTCACCTCGCGCGGCACCGCCAGGTGGTGAAAGCCCCCGCTGTGACACTGCGTCATGCAAAACACGACGCGCCCGCGGCCCAGACCCTCGGCGAGGACCTTCCGCAGATCGGACACCCCGAGCACTTCGCCGTCCTCGCTCTTCCAGCCGCGCCCGTTCGTGGCCTCCGGTGCGAGCGTCCACAGTTCGATGATACTCTCTCGGTCGCCCGATTCCCGCTGGGAACCGTGGTCGCCGACGAACAGAAAAACCGTACCCCCGTCGCGCACGCGCGGGAGAATCTCGTCGCGGAAGGCCCGCAAGACGACCTCGCGCTTCGCCGGCCGGTTGCGGCTGATCGCGCCGGGCAGCCACGTGTCCCACGTACGGCCGCCCCGCTCGGCGCTGCGCCGCACGTCGCCGAGCACCGGGAGCCGGCCCTCGACGTTGCCCGCCCCGAAAAACGTCCAGACCGCGTCGCGCGGATAGGTGCGCTCCAGGAACGTGGTCACGGCCTTCGCCTGCAGGTATTGCGAATAGTTGTTCTCCCTCGGACTCACCCCGCCGGAGAGCATCACGAACACGTTCTGCGCGCGCGCCGGATCGACCGGCCGCGCGTCCGCGGGTCCGGCCGCCGCCAAGTCGGGCGCACGCCCTTCGAGGGCGGCGGGTGGCACGGTGGGCCCCGCACAACCGGCGAGGACCGCCAGCACGCAGGCGCCCACACCGAGCAGACGGACCAGACCGGGCGATACCATGCGACGTAAGATCATGCGGAAGGGGCGAAGTGCGCGCAGACGAACAGCCGATCGCCCCGTGGTCAACGCGCGCCGCCGCCGCCCGTCTGCCCCCCACCGCCCCATTGCACCGGGTGCAGGAACCCGCCCACGCTTTGTCTCATGAACCGCTTCCTCCGCCTCGCCGCCGCGCTCATCGCCTGGGCGTTCACGGCCCGGCCTCGTGCGCCGCGCCGCCGCCGCCCAGCTCCCGCGGCCCGCGTTGCCGCCTGTTTTCTTCACCCACCTGCACTCGGATCACCCGCTCGGTTACCCCGATCTGGTTTTTTCGCCGTGGGTGCTTGAGCGCACGGCGCCGCTCGCGGCCTACGGACCACCGGGCCTGCGGGCGATGACCGACCACCTCCGCGCCGCCTGGCAGGAGGACATTGAGCGGCGCCTCGACGGCGGCGAGCCGTCCAACAAAACCGGCTGGCGCGTCAACGTCCACGCGATCACCGCCAGCGTGGTCTACCGCGACGCCCATGTTACCGAGAACGCGTTCGCCGTCCCGCACGGCACGTGGAAAAACGCCTTCGGTTATCGTTTCGGAACCGCCGACCGCACCCTCGTGATCTCCGGCGACACCACGTTCACCGCGGAGATGGTCGAGCAGGCCCGCGGCGCCGATGGGCTCGGGCACGAAGCCTAGTCCGAGGTCGGCCTCAAGACGCGCGCCCCGCCGTGGCAAAAATATCACGCCGCGTTTCACCCTTCGTCCAGCGACGTCACGCGCATCGCCCGCGCGGCCAAACCCAAACTCCCCGTGCTCCATCATCTCGTCCTCTCCGGCCAGCCGCCCGAGCAAGTCCTGCGCGAGGTCACCGCCGGCTACACCGGCCAAGTCGTCATCGGCCAAGACCTCGCGGTCTACTGACGCCGGGCCGCGCTGGAACGCACGCGTTACCGTTTCACGATCGCCCCCAGCGCCAACCGGGCCCAAAGCTCCCGGTTTGCGCCTCCGACCCAACCCGCCACACTTCGCCACCATGTCGTCGCTCCGCCGCCTGCTCCCCGCGTTTTCGCTCCTCGCCGTCGCGCTCCTCTTCGCCCCCTTGCTTCGCGCCGCGACCAAACCCACGCGCGTCCAGGCCTCGCTCGTCGCCGCCGACGCCTCCGTGCAGCCCGGGCAACCGATCACCGTCGCCCTCCGTCTCGTCCACGACGCCCACTGGCACACTTACTGGCTGAACCCCGGCACCGGCCTGCCCACCGCCCTCAAATGGAATCTTCCGCCCGGCTGGACCGCCGGCGCGATCCAGTGGCCCGCCCCTCTCGTGCTCAAAGACAAAGCCGGCAACACCGTCGGCAACGGCTATGAGGACGAACTGTTTCTCCCCGTCACGCTCACGCCACCCGCCAATCTCGCCCCCGGCACGACCGTCGAACTCAAGGCCGCCGCCGACTGGCTCATGTGCGAGGAAATCTGCGTCCCCGGCAGCGCGAACGTCGCCCTCACCCTCCCCGTCTCCGCCGACGCCCCGAAACCCGACGCCACCTCCGGCGACAAAATCCGCGCCACCATCGCCGGTCTCCCCCGCGCCGACGCCGCGTGGAAAGTCACCGCCGCCCGCGGCGCGAAATCCGTCACCCTCACCGTTACGCCCACCGCCGCCACGGCCGCCGCCCCCGCGAACCTCCACTTCTTCTCCGACGACGGCGTCATCGCCTTCGACGAGCCCCAAACCGCCAAGCCCGACGGCCAAGGCGGCTTCACGCTCGTTGCGCCGATTTCTCCCGATGGTCCCAAGGA
>CAJAYO010000680.1 GCA_903948415.1 uncultured Opitutia bacterium
CCGGTGGATTTTCACCTCAATGTGCGCAACGCCGCCGACCGGCGCTACCTCAACAGCACGTTTCAATACGGCGAACCGCGGACGTTTCGCGTGGGCGCCCGGTTGACCTTCTGAGCGGGTCCGCCGGTGGCTGATTCCGATTCGCGATCACGTTGAGGCTAATCGGCCGGAAGGGAGGAGCCGGCTGGCAGGCGATTCAGGTCGTAGCCATCGCCGGCAAGCCGGCTCCTGCCCATCGCGTGAATCTTATCGCGAAAGCGAACGGGCATCAGCCTTCGGCGAGGCAGTCGAGGTAGTCGTGGCCGCGGAGAAAGAGCTCCCGGTCCACCAGTACGGGCGAGGCGTCGATCTTGTCGTTCAGCCGGTTGGTCGCGACGACTTCGAATTTGGCCGAGTCTTTCAGCACCATGACCGCGCCCTCGCGGCCGACGACGTAGAGGAGCCCGTTGGCGGCGACGGGCGAGGCGTAGATGCCGCCGCGCAGATCCTCGAGCTTTTGGTCCTGATAATGCACTTCGCCGGTGAGGGCGTTGAGACAGGAGAGGTAGGCGTCGTTGGTCTTGCTCATGTAGAGCCGTTCGCCGGAGAGCACGGGCGAGGGGACGTAGGGGGCGCTCTTGCGGACGTTCCACACGACGCTGGCGGTGTCGGAGACGTCGCCGCGGGCGGTGAGCTTGATGGCTTGGATCGAGTTGCCCTGAAAACCGCTCATGACAAAAACCAGGCCGTGGCCGGTCACCGGCGTCGGGATGGTGTTGGGGGTGAGGCCGGCGGCCTCCCAGATGATTTCGCCGGTGGCGGCGTCGTAGCTGCGGGTGCGGGTGGTGGCCGCGACGATCGCCTGGAGTTTACCGCCGACTTCGACCACCAGGGGCGTTGACCAGGACGAGCGTTCCTCGCGGGTTTTGCGCCAGACTTCGGCCCCGGTCTTTTTGTCGAGGCCGACGATGAAGGAACCGGCCTCGTGATCCCACGGGACGATCAGGTGGCCGCCGGCCAGGGCGGGCGAGGAGCCCTCGCCAAAGCCGTTGCGGGTCTGCATGTCGCCGAGGTCTTTTTCCCAGAGAAGGTTTCCGTCGAGGTCGTAGCAGTAGAGGCCGCGCGAGCCGAAGGAGGCGTAGAGCCGTTCGCCGTCCGTCAGCGGGGAGGCGGAGGCAAAGCTGTTCGTGGCATGGCGCCCCTCGTGGGGCACCTCGCGGCGGGCGGTTTTCTGCCAGACGATTTTACCCGAGGCGCGGTCGAGGGCGACGACGGCGAACTCGTGGATTTTGGTCGGCTTCATGCCGCCGCCGAAGCCGCCGCCGCCGCGCTTGCCGCCCTTGCCCTTGGGGTCGCCGCCACCGGGCGGGGGTGGGGGAGGCGGCGGGGCCGCGTCCGGCGTGCCGGCGACGGACTCGGTGGTTTCGATGGCGGTGAGCAGGAAAATCCGGTCTTTCCACACGATGGGGGTGGAGAAACCGTAGCCGGGGACCTTGGCCTTCCATTTGAGGTTTTTTTCCTCGCTCCACTGGACGGGGGGCTGCGCGCCCGGCGCGATCCCCGCGCCGGACGGGCCGCGCCAAGTCGGCCACGAGGACAAATCGGCGGCGGACGTGAGTGACGACAGCACGCAGGAGAACGCAACTCCGAGCAGAGGCAGGTGACGGGAAGGAGGCATGGGACGAGACGGGAGAACGGGGTAAGGGGCCGCGAACGGCCGGGTGGAAGAGACGGTGGGGTCGGACGGACGTTGCGCAAGTCGGGCGGATCGTCAAAGGGGAGCGAGAAAATTTGAATCGCCGCTTGAAGTGGTGCGTCTATTCCCGGCACCCTTTCTTACCTATGAGCTCCGGCAATACCCCCGCTGCGGCAAGTGCCCCGGCCCTTTCGCGCACCGCGTGGCTGATCTGCATCATCGCGGCCATCGGTTTTGCGTTCGATATTTACGAGCTGCTGATGCTGCCGCTCATCATCAAACCGGCGATGGCCGCGCTGAGTGCGCCGCTGGTCGAGGCGCTGGTGACGGGCGGGATGGAGCGCGCCAAGGCGGCGGCGCTGTGGTCGCCGGGCGGCGAGATGTATGTCAGCTGGGCGCGCACGTTGTTTTTTGTGCCGGCGCTGGCGGGCGGCGTGTTCGGCCTGCTGGGCGGCTACCTCACGGATTTGCTGGGGCGGCGGCGCGTGCTGACGTTCAGCATTTTGCTGTATGCGTTCGCGGCGTGCGCGGCGGGTTTTGCGACGACGTTGCCGCAGCTGTTGTTTTTCCGGTGTCTGGTTTTCATCGGCGTGTGCGTGGAGTTTGTGGCGGCGGTGGCTTGGCTCGCGGAGATTTTCACGAATCCGCAGCAGCGGGAAAAGGTGCTCGGTTATACGCAGGCGTGTTCGTCCTTGGGCGGACTGCTGGTCGCCGGCGCCAATATTCTCGCGGCGAAATGGGCGATGGATTTGCCGGCGATCGCGGGCGGGCATGAAGCGTGGCGCTACACGCTGATCTCGGGCGTGATCCCGGCGCTCCCGTTGTTGATCATCCGGCCTTTCCTGCCCGAGTCTCCGGCCTGGCTGAAAAAGCGCGAGGCCGGCACGCTCAAGCGGCCGAGCATCGCGGCGCTCTTCGCGCCGGAGCTGCGCAAGACGACGGTGATCACGACGCTGATTTTCGCGGCGAGCTACGGCATCGCGTTTGGCGCCATCCAACAGCTTCCGCAGATCATCGGCGCGCAGCGCATCGGCACCCCGGCCGAAGCCGGTCACGTCGCCGTGCGGGCCATCGCGAAAGAAAGCGGTGCGACGGCGATGGCCGCGGCCAAGGCGGCGAAGAAACCCGAGCCGGTCGCCCAGCGCGAAATGCGGCAGGCTGCCGGCAACGCGAGCGACCAGACGGTCGCGGGCGTCACGCTGTGGCAGGAGATCGGCGGCCTGGTGGGGCGTTTCATCCTCGCCGTGCTGGCCGTGGTGATTGTGAGCCGGCGCACGCTCTTCCGCGTGTTTCAAATTCCGTCGCTCATTTTTGTGCCGCTGCTCTTTTGGTGGATCTCGGGCCAGCTCGGCAACGCCGACAGCCTGGGGATGATCAAGGCGGGCATCTTTGTCGCGGGTGTGCTGACGGTCGCGCAATTCAGTTTTTGGGGTAACTACATTCCGCTCGTGTTTCCGGTGCATTTGCGCGGCACGGGCGAGAGTTTTGCGGCCAATATCGGCGGGCGGGTGCTCGGCACGGCGGCCGCGTGGATCACGCTGACGCTTTCGGCCTCGGCGACGCCGGACCCGGCGCGGGTGGCGCTCGTCGGCGCGTGCGTCGCCGGCGGCTATGCGCTGGTCGGCGCGATCCTCACGCAGTTTCTCCCCGAGCCGAAGCCGGAGGGGGCGGAGTAGGACGGCGGCGCGGCGATTGTTTCAGACCCGGTCCTCGGCTTCGCCGGCCGCAAGCAAGACTTCACGGCACGTGCGCGTGTCCATGCACAAGCCAGGTCGACGCAGGGCTTCGAGTTCCGGCGCGATCCGGTCGAGAAGTAAATGACGCTTCGCCCGGAGCAACCATCCCAGGGTGCCGATGGGCCGGAGGCCGTTGGCCGCCGCGACCTGCCGCCCGCGGCGGTCATCGATCAGGAGCAGAGCATGACGATGGTCCGTCACGAGGGCCAGAGCCGCCGCTTCGCCGCAATCCACTTGTTGCGCGTAGTGGGCCGGCAAAGTCTGGTCGGCCGCGCGGACCGCCCCTTGCAGCAAGGCCAGGAGGCGGGGACTTCGGGGCGTGGCGTATCGCCCCGGATGATTTCATCCCCTACGGCCGACGGAACCCAGATTTCCTCCGCCAATGCGTTCAGCACCGGAAGTCGGCCCATTTTCGCCAGCAAGATCAGCGGGCTGGCGTCCGCAACAACCAGCGATTCACGCCGAAGCGAGGTCGTGCGCGAGCTGGTCGGGCGTCAGATTGATCACCGACACTCCGATCCGGCCCAGCGCCTCGGAAAAATCCCCGATCGGCAAACCCGCCAGTTCCGCGGCTTGGCCCAACGTGACGCGGCCCAGTTCGAAGAGCTTGGCGGCGAGCAAGTGTCCAGCGCCAACTAGAAACCGGCATGGCGCCAACTAGATTTCGACACGGTTTTCTTGGGGTTTAGAAGCGAGAGACAAAGGCGGAAGAGATGCCTTGGCCGGCGCCGAGGACAGGAGCCGAAGAGCTTGCCGCAGGCGCCGGCCCGAACGGGAAGAAGTGGGACTGAAGGCCGGAGGGGCGCTGAGCCGGGCCGCCGAAGTGGCGGTGCGAGTCAGAAGTCGCCGGGAGCGGAGACGCCGGGAGGGAGCCAGCCGGGCCGTTGGGCCTGGAGTTGGGCGAGCCGCTGCTCGACCGCCCAGTAGGCCTGCCGCAATTGATCGTGCCGGGTGAGCCGCTGCTGGCCGAACGGCTGGTTAAGGGCGCGGCGTTTCTCGATTTCTTCTTCCAGTTCCCCGAGTTGGCCGGCCAGGTCTTTCTCGCGCTGGTAAAGCTCAGCGAGCAGGCTTTCGATGGGCGCGCGAGGCGAAGGCTGCACGCGTCGTTTCAAGGTGAAGTCGAGCATGGTGTCGAGCCCCCAGCGGCGCGTGCGAGCCGCTGGGCCCTGGTGCCGTTACAAAGTGCGGCAAGCGCGGCGGACGCCACTCCTGCCGCACTTTGGCGGCATGCGCTCAGGCGCTCGCCTGGCGTTTTTTGGCCTCGTCATGGCGGATGCTATGTTTGGCCGGAAACTCCAACAGGACACAGCGGTGGACGAGTCGGTCGACGATGGCGGTGGCGGTCATCGGGTTTTTGAAGACCTTCTCCCACTCGCTGAAGGCGAGGTTGGTGGTGACGAAGACACTCCTTTGTTTTTCATAGCGTTCGCCGAAAAAGCTGAAGAGAACGTCGACCTCGCTCTGGTTCAGATCGACGTAACCGCCAAGTTCATCGACGACGACGACATCGAAGTTGTTCAGCTTGGCCAGTGCGGGGACGAGCTTGAGGTCGCGCTTGGCGGCGAGCAGACGGGCCGCGAGTTTGAAGGCCGGAACGAACAGCACCTTCATTTGGTGCCGGTCGAGCAGCTCGCGTCCGAGGGCCGCGCAGAAGCCCGTCTTCCCCCGCCCGGGCAGGCCGACGGCGACCAGGTTGTCGCCCCGGCGGACAAAGTCGCCGGACAGGAGCGTAGGGAGCATCCGGCGGGCTTTCTCCGGCATCTTCGTTTCGTCGAAGCGGGCGAAGGTCTCACTGGGTGGCAGGCCCGAGTACTTGAGCAGCCGCTCGATTTTGCGGGCGCGGCGATCCTGCACCTCGGCTTCGGCGAGATGCTGCAGGAGCCGACGATAACCCCAGTTCTCGGCTTCGGCCCGGGCCAGTGCGCCTTCCGATTCACGCGCAAAGGCGGACAGC
>CAJAYO010000681.1 GCA_903948415.1 uncultured Opitutia bacterium
GCCCACGGTCGTGCCGCCGAGAGCCGTCGAAACCAGGTCCTGGACGTCGGCGACGGGGAGCCCGTAGCGGGCGAGGGCCTCGCGGTCGAGGTGGACCGTGAGCATGGGGAGACCGGTGGTCTGCTCCACCTTCACGTCAGCGGCGCCGGGGATGGCGGTGAGGACGGCCTCGATTTCGCCGGCGGTCTGGGTCATGACCGCGAGGTCGTCGCCGTAGACTTTGACCGCGACATCGGAGCGGACGCCGGAGATGAGTTCGTTGAAGCGCATCTGGATGGGCTGGGTGAACTCGTAGTTGTTGCCGGGGACGGCCTGCGCGGCGGCTTCCATGGCGGCGACGAGGTGGGCTTTGGGGCGCTTCGGGTCGGGCCACTGGTCGCGCGGTTTTAGCATGACGTAGGTATCGGCGACGCTCGGGGGCATTGGGTCGGTGGCGACTTCGGCCGTGCCCATTTTGGCGACGATCCGCTCGACCTCGGGAAACTGTTTCAGGCGGGCCTCGAGTTCGCGTTGCATGGCGACGGCCTGGGTCAGGCTGGTGCCGGGGATGCGCAGGGCGTGGAGGGCGATGTCGCCCTCGTCGAGGCTGGGGATGAATTCGGTGCCGAGGCGGGTGGCGGTGAGGCCGGCGAGCCCGACGAGGACGACGGCGGCGAGGGCGACGGCGGGGCGGATCGTCATGACGAAGCGGAGGGTCGGCCGGTAGAGGGCTTTGGCGCCGCGGATGGCGGGGTTGTCTTTTTCCGAGACTTTGCCGGTGACGAAAATGGCGACGGCGGCGGGGACGAAGGTGACGGAGAGGACCATGGCGGCGAGGAGCGCGAGGACGACGGTGAAGGCCATCGGGTGAAACATTTTTCCCTCGACGCCGGTGAGGGCGAAGATGGGGACGTAGACGATGGCGATGATCAGTTCGCCGAAGAGGGTGGCGGCGCGGACCTCTTTCGTGGCGTCGAAGACGAGGGCGAAGCGTTCCGGTTTGGTGAGGATGCGGCCGAGGCGGTGTTGTTCCTGGCCGAGGCGACGGAGGCAGTTTTCGATGATGATGACGGCGCCGTCGACGATGAGGCCGAAGTCGAGGGCGCCGAGGCTCATGAGATTGCCGGAGACCTTGTTCGTGACCATGCCGGTGATGGTGAGGAGCATGGAGAGCGGGATGACGGCGGCGGTGATGAGGGCGGCGCGGAAATTGCCGAGGAAGAGAAAAAGAATCACGACGACGAGGAGGGCGCCCTCGAGGAGATTGGTGCGCACGGTGGCGATGGTGCGGTCGACGAGGGCGGTGCGGTCGTAGACGGCGGTGGCGACGATGCCGGGGGGGAGGCTGCGGTTGACGTCGACGAGTTTGCGCGCGACGCGGGTGGCGACGTCGCGGGAGTTTTCGCCGACGAGCATAAACACCGTGCCGAGGACGACCTCGCGGCCGTTTTCGGTGGCGGCGCCGGTGCGGAGTTCTTCGCCGAGGAGGACGGCGGCGACGTCGCGGACGCGGATGGGTTGGCCGCCGCGGTGGGCGACGACGAGGGCGCCGATTTCGGCGAGGTTCGTGACCTGGCCGGGGACGCGGATGAGGTATTGTTCGCCGGCGCGCTCGATGTAGCCGGCGCCGACGTTGGCGTTGTTGCGGGCGAGGGTGTCCATGACATCGCGCACGGTGAGGCCGAGGGCGACGAGGCGATCGGGGTGGGGGGTGACGTGAAACTGTTTCACGAAACCGCCGATGGTGTTGACCTCGGTGACGCCCTTCAGGTTGCGGAGTTGCGGGCGGACGACCCAGTCCTGGAGTTCGCGGAGATCGGTGGGGGTGTAGGCGGAGCCGTCGGGTTTGCGGGTGGCGGCGGTTTCCGGTTCGACGGTGAACATGAAGATCTCGCCGAGGCCGGTGGAGATGGGGCCCATGGCGGGGTTGAGGCCGGGGGGGAGTTGGCCGCGCAGGGACTGGAGGCGCTCGGTGATGAGTTGGCGGGCGAAGTAGAGGTCGGTGCCGTCTTTGAAGACGACGGTGACCTGGGAGAGACCGTAGCGGGAGAGGGAGCGCGTGTAGTCGAGTTTGGGGAGGCCGGCCATCGCGGTCTCGACGGCGTAGGTCACGCGCTGTTCGGCTTCGAGCGGGGAGTAACCGGGGGCCTCGGTGTTGATCTGGACCTGGACGTTGGTGATGTCGGGGACGGCGTCGATCGGCAGTCGTTGAAAGTTGACGACGCCGAGGGCGGCGACGGCGAGCGTGGCCAGGAGGACGAGCCAACGGTGGCGGACGGAGAATTGAAGCAGTTTTTCAAGCATGGCGGGTGGAGCGCGGGAGGGGCGGCGGGCGATCAGTGATCGTGGGACGCGGCGGATTTCCCGATATCGGCCTTGAGGAGAAAACTGTTGGCGGTGACGTAGGGTTCGCCGGCGGCGAGGCCCTTGAGGACCTCGACGTAGCCGCCGCTGCGGCGGCCGAGCTCGAGCGGACGCGCCTGGTAAACCTCGCCGTGCTGCGAGAAGACGACGGTGAAATCGAAGAGGGTTTGCAGGCCGGATTCCTTGACGGCGACGGCCACCGGGTATTCGGCGACGGCGAGGTCGGCTTTGACGGAGAGGCCCGGGCGCCAGCGGGCGTCGGGATTGGGGAGGACGACGCGGGCGGTGAGGGTCTGGGTGGCGGCGTCGCTGAACGGGGAGAGCCACGCCAGCGTGCCGGAGGTGGCCGGGCCGCCGTCGTCGGCGTGGAGCGTGACGGTCTGGCCGACGTGGACGCGGGTGTGGTCGCGCTTGGGGACCGCCAGATCGACCCAGACCTCGGAGAGATCGGCGATGACGTAGAGCGTGGCGCCCTCGGCGACGGTTTGACCGGCGTGGATTTCGCGCTCGACGATGACCCCCGCGAGGGGCGCGCGCACCTCGATGGTGGCGAGGGTTTGATTGGTCTCGAGGAGCGCGACGACTTCGCCGGCGGCGACGGGATCGCCGAGCGATTTGCGGGCCTCGCGGACGAGACCGCCGAAGCGGGGGACGGCGCGGCCGAGCCGGTTGGCGTTGAGTTTGACCGAGCCGTAGACGGCGAGCTGTTCGCGGAAGGTGGCGGGGCCGGCGGGCTCGGTGGCGACGCCGGAGCGGGCGGCGACAGCGGCGGGGAGGGTGGTTTGCAGCTCGGGTGCGGCGAAGGCCCAGCGGTGGAGGCGGTCGCCGTGGCGGGCGAGAATTTGGTAGGAGAAGGAATGCGGCTCGTAAACTTCGTCGGGGCTGCGGGCGAATTCGCCGGAGGGAGCGAAGCGGTGCTCGTCGGTTTTGCCGCCGGGCCGGGTGAGTTGAACCGAGAGCTGGACGGTGTCGGGGGCGAGGGGGCGGCCGGCGAGGGTGAACCACGCGCGGAATTCGGGCGGGACGCCGCGCTCGACGATCGCGAGCTCGAGGGTGAAGTCGCCGTCGCGGAGGAGGCGGCCGTTGTGCGGGCCCTTGGCGGCGGCGGTGTCGGCCGGGGCGTCATGGCCATGGGCGCCATGGGCGTGGCCGTGGGCGTCGTGGCCGCGGGCGGCGGAGTGATCGTGGCCGGACTCGACGATGAAGTAGGCGGCGGCACCGCCGAGGGCGAGGACGGCGAGGAGGGAGAGGGGGAGTTTCCAATTCATGGGCGAGGGAGAAGGGAAAGAGGGAGCGGGCGGGAGGGCTGGAAAAATTGATGGCCGAGAGAGGACAAGGCAGGCGTCACAGAGGGCACGGAGCTCCGACACAGAGGGACGGAGCAAGACCTGGTGCGCCGGGTTCGGTGGCGGCCGTGGCTGGAGGCCGGGAGCTGGGAGGCGAAAAGGGGGTTCACGGGAGTGGGGCGGATCAGGAGGAGGCGGGCGCGGCGAGGAGGTGTTCGAGCTCGACGAGGGTGGCGTGGTAGTCGGCGGCGGCGGTGATTTGGCGGCGGCGGGCGGAGAGGAGGGCGGTGCGGGCTTCGAGCTGGTCGCGGACGTGGTAGCGGCCGGCGGCGAGGCCGGCGTCGATGGCGGCGAGCCACGCGGTGGCGGCGGGGATGAGCTCGTCGCGGGCGGTATCGTGGGCGATGCGGGCGTGGCCGAGTTCCTGATACAGCGAGAACAGCGTGGCGCGGACGGCGTGGAGGGCGGCCTCGCCGTCGGCGACAGTGCGGTCGCGCTCGGCGCGGGCTTCGGCGGCGGAGGCGTCGCCGGCGGCGCGGTGGGGGAGGGCGTAGCCGAGGCCGACGACGAAGCCGAAGTTATCCGTGGCCTCGACGCGGCGGAGGCCGGCGGACCAGCGGACGTCGCCGCGGGTGGATTCGCGGCGGGCGAGACGTTCCTGGGCCTCGCGCCAGCGGGCGAGCGCGGTGAAGCGGGCCTGGGCGGGCGTGGCGGTGAGGCGGGCGACGAGCGTGTCGTAGGCGGCGGGGGCGGGGAGCGTGGTGAGATCGGCGAGGGCGAGGGCGAAGTCCGGGGTGGTCGCGCCCCAGAGGGAAGCGAGGGAGTGGCGGGCGGAGAGCAGGAGGTGCTCGGCGTGTTCGCTCTCGAGGGCGGCCTCGGCGAGGGCGAGGCGGCTGCGGGCGATTTCCGCCGGGAGGGCGACGTGGGCGCTGACGTGGGCGGCGACGGCGTCGGCGGAGCGGCGGGCGAGGTCGGTGGCGTCGCGGGCGGCGGCGAGTTCCGCCTGGGCGGCGACGACCCGGATGAAGCGGCACGCGGCTTCGGCGTGGAGTTCGCGGCGGCGTTCGGCCCAGGCGAGGTGCTCGGCGTCGTTACGTGCGGCGGCGGCGGTGGCGCGGGCGGCGCGGCGGTCGGCCTGCTCGAGGGCGCGGCTGAGTTGCAGTGTGGTTTCGAGGCTGCGGGCGGCGCTCAGTTCGCCGGTGCCGAGCGCGTTTTCGAACTGGAGGGAAACCTCGACCGGCGGACGGGCGGTCGCTTGGGCGGTGCGGGCGGCGGCGAGGCGGGACTCGGCGTCGCGCGTGCGGAGGAAAGGGTGGCCGGCTTCGACGCGGGCGAGGGCGTCGGTGAGGGAGAGCGGGGGGGCGGGCGCGGCCACGAGGGGCGGGGCGGCGAGCGGAGGGAGCA
>CAJAYO010000682.1 GCA_903948415.1 uncultured Opitutia bacterium
CACCGATGTTGCCGAGATGTTGAAAAAACTTCCCGAGCTCGACGCCGTCTCCGTCATCGTCCCCAACAAATTCCACGCGCCCCTCGCCCTCCAGGCTCTCAAAGCCGGCAAGCACGTCTTCTGCGAAAAGCCCCCGGCCCTCAGCGCCAAGGAAATGGCCGTCATGCAGACCACCGCCGCCAAGGCGAAGAAGACGCTGATGTTTAATTTCAACAACCGCGCCCGCCCCGAGAGCTACGCGATGATGGACTACATCGCCGACGGCACCATCGGCACGATCAACTCCTGCCAGGCGAAATGGATTCGCCGCGCCGGCATCCCCGGCTTCGGCGGCTGGTTCACCACCAAGGCCCTCTCCGGCGGCGGCCCCCTCATCGACCTCCTCCACATGGTCGACCTCGGCATGCATTTCATGGGCTATCCCGAACCCGCCCACGTCCTCGCGCGCACCTACCAGGATCACATTTCCAACAAAGCCTTCAAAGGCCCGTGGGGCATCCCCGATGTCGCCAACGGCACGACCGACGTCGAGGCCGCCGCGCACGGTTTCGTCACCTTCAAGACCGGCCAGTCCATGTCCTTCGCCGTCTCGTGGGCCGAGATGAATCAGCGCGAAGAAGTCTCCGTGACCTTCCAGGGCACGAAAGCCGGCGGTCTCGTCCGCCGCCTCTTCGGCACCGACGGTCTCGATAATACCGCGATCGACGCCTGCCAGCTCTACACGCTCGAAAACGGCCGCCACGTGAACCGCGACATCATCGTCCCCGCCGACGAAACGATGGGCCGCGTCCGCTCCGCCGTGAACTTCGTGCGCACGATCGAAGGCACCGAGAAGCCCCTCAACACCCCATCCCAAGCCCTGTCGCTGATGAAACTCATCGACGGCGCCTACAAGTCCGCCGCCACCGGCAAACCCGTCGCACTCTGAGCGAAGCAGGGCGGGTCTCCGACCCGCCCTTTTTGCACCCCACGAGGCCCGATCGTTGCGCGGCGAGCCGCCCCGCGGCCATCCGACGGGACTCGCCCTCGCGCCGCGCTGCCCCTTCCACCCAGCATTCTCCCCTCCGACCCGTCCCGTCCTTTCCTCCCACCCTATGAAACTTAATCGCAAACTCCGTATGGGCATGATCGGCGGCGGCCGTGGCGCCTTCATCGGCTCTGTCCACCGCATGGCCGCCCGCCTCGATGGCGAGATCGATCTCGTCGCCGGCTGCTTCTCCTCGGACCCGCAGAAATCCAAAGACTCCGGCGCTGATCTCTTCCTCGATCCCGCCCGCGTCTACGGCACCTACCAGGAAATGGCCAAAGCCGAGGCCGCTCTCCCCGCCGACCAACGCATCGACTTCGTCTCGATCGTCACGCGCAACAACACCCACGCCGCCGTCGCCAAGACTTTCCTCGAAGCCGGCTTCCACGTCGTCTGCGACAAGCCCCTCTGCTTCACCCTCGCCGAAGGCCGCAAGCTCCGCGAGGTCGTGAAAAAGTCCGGCAAAGTTTTCGCCCTCACCCACAACTACACCGGCTATCCCATGGTGAAGGAAGCCCGCGAGTGGGTCCGCAGCGGCAAACTCGGCAAGCTCATGAAGATCGTCGTCGAGTATCCGCAGGGCTACGCGATCACCGCCCTCGACGCCGGCACCATCAGCAAAATCGCCAACTGGCGCATGGACCC
>CAJAYO010000683.1 GCA_903948415.1 uncultured Opitutia bacterium
GCGTCATGACCTGCCAGAAATACGAGCGCTTGGACCATCCCGGCGGCCTGGCGATTTACCCGGCGATGGGCGCGTTGCGGCCGGACTTTTTTGTGAACACGGGCGATGTCGTCTACTACGACCAAGGGCCGGTCATCGCGCTTACCCCGGCCTTGGCCCGCTATCATTGGGCGCGGATGTTTGCCCTGCCGACGCTCCGGGATTTTCACCGGAATCACACCAGCTTCTTCATGAAGGATGATCACGATATCCTCGCGAACGACTGCGGGCCCGCGACGCGCAGCGGCGAGTTGACCTACGCGGACGGTGTGCGGTTGTTCCGCGAGCAGACGGCGTCGCCGGAGAAGGCGAATCGGACGTTTCGCTGGGGGCGGGATTTGCAGGTGTGGTTGATGGAGGGGCGGGATTATCGCACGCCGGATTGGACGGAAAAACGGACGCCGGCGCCGACCCTCTGGGGCCGCGAACAAATCAAGTGGCTGGGCGAAACGCTGGCCGCATCCACCGCCACCTTTCGCGTGATCCTCACCACCGTGCCCGTGGTGGGCCCGGACCGGAGCAACAAGGATGACAACTACGCCAACGCCGGCTTCGCGGTGGAGGGAAACGAGATTCGCGAGTTGTTGGCCCGTTACCCCAGTCTCACCGTGATCACCGGAGACCGGCATTGGCAGTATGTCTCGGTGGACCCCGCGACCTCAGTCAATGAGTGGAGCATCGGCCCGTCGACCGCCGCCCATGCCGGCGGCTGGGAGGAGAAAACCCCGCGGCCCGAGCACCGGTTTCTGCGCACCGGTCAAGGTGGATTCCTCTCCGGTGTCGTCACGCCGACCGCCACCGGTGCGAGTCTGGAACTTCGCCTGCACGACGTGGACGGACGGGTCGTCTACCGGGAGCAGAAGTAAGCCGAAAAAGGGGAGTGGGCGGCTGCGCGTTGGCGCGGTTGAGCACCGGCCCGAGGTGCGTTTCAGGCCGCCGGACCGGGCTGGTCGGCGAGAGGTCCTGGCTCACCGTCGCCGGCGCGCCGGGATCACGGGGCCGGCGCGGTGCGGCCGTTCACTTCGGTGCGGCCCAGACGGGGAGGAGGGCCGGATCGAAGCGCAAAATCAGCGGCAGGACGTAATGGGAATAGACCGAGATGACGACGACGCCGATGAGATTGAGCACCAGTCCGACGCGGGCCATGTCGGCGATGCGCACGCGCCGGCTGGTGAAGACGATGGCGTTGGGCGGAGTGGCGACCGGGAGCATGAAGGCCATCGAAGCAGAGATCGTGGCGGGGATCATCAGCATGAGCGGATTGATGCGCTCGGCCACGGCCCAGGCGGCGAGCACCGGAAGAAACATGGTGGCGGTGGCGACATTGGACGTCAGCTCCGTCAAAAACGTGATGAGCAGGCAAACGAGGACGAGGATCGCGAAAGCCGGCAGATGGCCGAAGTTGCGCAGGACATGGGCAAGGTGTTCGGAAAGGCCGCTGGAAACAAAGCCGGAGGCCAGGGCGAAACCGCCGCCGAGCAGCAACAGGACATCCCACGGAACCTTGGCGAAAGTCCCGCCGTCGAGCAGCGCGCGGCCGGGTTCGGAGCGGGAGGGAATGAAGAAGAGCAAGAGGGCGACGAGCAGGGCGGCGGTCCCGTCGTCCAAGGCGCCCAGCGCCGGATGCAGCCGGCTCCACCCGGGGAGGGTGACGACGCCGATGTTGAGGTCACTGCGGAAAACCCACAGGAGCGCGACGACCAGGAAGAGCGTGCCGATGACTTTTTCCTCGAAGCGCATCGGGCCCAGGCCCTCGAGTTCGGCCCGGACGACGGAGCGATCGAGCCGGAGCGTGGCATCGCAGCGGCAGAAGACGCGCGCGAGGAAAAACCAGGTGGCGGCCAGCAAGAGGGCGGCCAGCGGAGTGGCGTAGAGCATCCACTCGCCAAAGGCGATCGGGGGGGCGGAGGGGAACGTGTCGCGGTAGATTTTCACGAACGCGAGGTTCGTCGGCGTGCCGACGAGCGTGGCGATGCCGCCGATCGAGCAACCGTAGGCGATGGCGAGCATGAGGCCGAGGGCGAGCGGACGGACGCGCTCGGCGCCAAAGGTCGCCTCGAGCTTCAAGATGACGGCCAGACCGATGGGGAGCATCATCAGCGCGGTGGCGGTGTTCGAGATCCACATCGACAACAGGGAGGTCGCGAGGAGGAAACCGCCCAGGACGGAGCCCGGGCTGGAGCCCATGCGGTTGAGCAGGCTGAGGGCGATGCGCTGGTGGAGCCGCCATTGCTCCATCGCGAGCGCGATGAAGAAACCGCCGAGATAGAGCACGATGATCTCGTTGAAATAGTGCGGCGGCGTGCGGCGCACATCGCCGAGCCCGAGGAGCGGAAACAGCACGAGCGGCAGCAACGAGGTGACGGCCAGCGGCACGGCCTCAGTCATCCACCAGATGGACATGAGCGCGGCGACGGCGGCCATCGCGCCGACCAGCGGCCGGTCGGGTGGTCCGCCCCAGCCCCAGAGCAGGACGGCGAAAACGAGAAGCCCGGCGGACAGGCCGACCAGACGGACGCGGGAAAAGGCGGAGGGGGTAGTCATTAAGAGGACGGTGGGGCGGGCTCAGAGGAACCAAGGACAGCTGAGACGTGAGGCGAGTAGATTATTGTCGGAAAACATTGAACCTCGGCGCCCGTTGGCGCGGTTGAGAATCGGCCTGCGATAGGGTTCAGCCCACCGGACCGGGCTGGTCGGCGCGAGGCCCTCGCAGTCGCCGGCCCGCCTTCATCACTTGGCCCGGGGTAGGGTGGCCGAGGAGTTGCTCCAAATGTTGGGCCGTCTTGATCAACGCGTCCAGATCGACGCCGCACGTGTATCCGGAAACCTCCAGCGCGTGGATCAGATCCTCGGTGCAGAGGTTTCCCGTGGCCCCGGGGGCATACGGGCAGCCGCCGATCCCGGCCAAGGCGGCGTCGAAGTGGACCACGCCGGCATCGAGTCCGGCGAAGACGTTGGCCAAGCCGAGTCCCCGCGTGTTGTGAAAATGCAACGCGAGGGTGACCGCCGGAGAGGATTGGCGGACGAGTCCGACCAGATCGTGGACGAGCGCCGGATAGGCCATGCCGGTGGTGTCGCACAGGCTGATCGAACGGATGCCCGCCTCCTCGTGCAGCCGGCGGCACCACATCAGAATCGTGGCGGCGGGAATCTCGCCTTCGAACGGACAGCCGAAGCTGCACGAAAGCGACGCAGCGACCCGCATTCCCGCTGCGGCGGCGAGCGCGGCGGCCTCCTGGATGGCGTGGAACGAGGCCTCGCCCGCCATGCGCAGATTCGCGCGATTGTGGCTCTCGCTGGCCGACATCACGAGGTTCACTTCATCGGCCCGGGCGGCGATGGCCCGCTCCATCCCGCGGACGTTGGGCACCAAAGCCGCATAAATCACCCCGGGCCGGCGGGTGATGCCGCCGAAGACCGCCTCTGCGTCGGCCAGTTGCGGGACCGCCCGGGGCGAAACAAACGAGCTGACCTCGATTTTTTTGAGCCCGCTGGCGGTGAGTTGGTCAACGAGTTCGATTTTTTTCCCGGTGGGCACGAAGCCGGCCTCGCTCTGCAACCCGTCGCGCAGCGCCACCTCCTGCATGTGAATTGCCCTTCCTTGGCCGCCCCACGCGCTCATGCGATGACGCCCTCGGCCTTGAGTTGGTCTTGCTGTTCCGCGGTGAAGCCGAGTCCGGAAAGAATGTCCCGAGTGTGCTCGCCGAGCAGGGGTGCCGGCGAACGGATCGCGCCCGGGGTGGACAGGAGTTTGGGCACGATGCCCGGCACCGCGACGTCGAACCCCTGGCGTGTGCGTTGTTGGAGAATCATGTCGCGCGCCCGATAGTGGGGGTCCTCCGCGATGTCGGCGATGTCGTAGATTCTTCCGGCCGGCACACTGGCCGCGCCCATCTGCGCGAGGACGTCGGTGACCGTGTGGCGCTCCGTCCAGTCGCCGATCGCCTGGTCGAGTTCGGTGGCGGCTTTCACGCGGCCTTGGTTGCTGGCGAGGTCGGGACGCCGGCCGAGATCATCCCGCCCGATCACGGTCATCAGACGGGTGAAAATGGCATCCCCGTTGCCGGCGATCAGCACCACGCCATCGCGGCAACGGTAGGCGTTGGAGGGAGCGATGCCGGGCAGGGCGCTCCCGGCGGGCGCACGCACGACCCCGCGCGCGCTGTATTCGGGCAGCATGCTTTCCATCGTGTTGAAGACCGACTCGTGCAACGCCACATCGATGACTTGGCCGGCCCCGCCGTTGACCTTGCGGTGGTGCAAAGCGGTCAGCACGCCGATGGTGCCGTGCAAGGCGGCCAACGTGTCCCCGATGGAGATGCCGCAGCGCACCGGAATCTGGCCCGGTTGGCCCGTGAGGTGGCGCAGGCCGCCCATGGCTTCCCCGATGGCGCCGAAACTCGGCAGATCGCGATAGGGCCCCGTCTGACCATAACCGGAAATCCGCAGCATGATCAGGCCGGGATTGAGGGCTTGGAGCACCTCCCAACCGAGCCCCCATTTCTCCATCGTGCCGGGCCGAAAGTTCTCGATCAGCACATCGCACTCGCCGATGAGCCGCCGGGCGATTTCCTGGCCCTGGGCCGTTCGCACGTCGAGGGCGAGCGATTGCTTGTTTCGCGACTGCACCTGCCACCAGAGGGACGTGCCGCCTTCGAGGAGACGCCATTGCCGGAGGGGATCACCGTTCAGGGGCGGCTCGATCTTGACGACCTCGGCCCCGAATTCGCCCAAGGTTTTGCCGACAAAAGGACCGGCGATCAACTGCCCCATTTCCACCACGCGCAGGCCGGCGAGCGCCTGCGGTTGAGGCGGCAGGGCGGGCGGGGTCGATGGGGACGGTGAGGCGGGGCTCATGCCGCCCCCTCCTGGGCGCGGAGCCCCGGTGGGAGTAGAAACAAAACCGCTCCCGCGTCCCCGAGCAGGGCCAGGCTCGCGCCCAACCCGCCGGCCGTGTCCCTCAAGGTCAGTGCGTCCTGCCACCGAAACTGGGCAAAGCGGAGAGTGCTGCGGCCAACGAGGGCGAAAAGATAGCAGCGGATGACGGTGGGCATCAGCCGCCAGCCGACCTTGGTGATGATGGGAGGGTTCAAAGCAGGGAATGCGGGGGCGGATTCGTGAGATATCGCGAAGGGTTGGAGTCAGGGGCCGGTGGCGACGCATTGAGACGCAGCCGACGGGTTTCTGGGTTATCGGCGGCGAGCAATAATCGTGTGCCGGAAGGTGGCGCTGAAACGCCTTTGGATCGATCGGGAGGCCGGCCGGCAAGTCGGCCGGCCTCAGCCGCGCGCCCGCGCACTCCACGTCAAATCACGCCCGACCGCCGCGCATCGTGACGGCGACGCTTTGACGCTCAGGCCAGGGGGCGCGGCGTGAAGCCGCTCCGCCCTCCGGGCCGGGCCAGGCCGCGTCGGGTCGTGCCGATCGCCGCCGCGGGTGGGAACGCCCCGCGGCCTCCCCGCCCTGGCCGACTCACTTTTTCGCCAGATCACTCGCGCGCACTTCGGCGAGCTTGGCGGTGAGCTTCGCCCGGTAGGCGGCAACGGTGTCCGCGTATTCGGGCTTGAGCGCGAGGTTGGTGAATTGCTTCGGATCCCGCACCGCGTCGAACAGCTCGATCCC
>CAJAYO010000684.1 GCA_903948415.1 uncultured Opitutia bacterium
CGTCGGAGAGGTCGGGCTGACCGCGGCGATGGTGATGCTCACGTTGGCCGAGGTGGCCTGGTTGCCGAAGGAGTCGGTGACGAGCGCGCTGAGGGCGAAGCTGCCGACGGCGGTGGGCGTCCACACGGCGTTGTAGGGGAAGGTGGCGTCGGTGCCGAGGCTGGTGCCGTTGACGAAGAACTGGACGCTGGCGATGGTGCCGGCGGGAGCGCTGGCGCTGCCGACGAGGGTGAGGGCGCTATTGACCGGGTAGGTGGTGCCGGTCACCGGGCTGGTGATGGAGACGGACGGGGGCGTGGTGGCGCTGGGCAGGGCGTTGATGCGGCGGTCGTGGAGGAAGACGTCGCGGAAGGTGTTCAAGTCGGGCGACCTGCGGTTGGTGGCGCCGTGGACGAGGCCCGCGGTATTCTCGACATCGGAAGGGAACGCGACCCAGCGGCCGTCGGCGCTGATGACCGGATAGATGTCGGAGGCGGCGGTGCTGGCGGTGCCCAAAAGGTTGAGGGTCTGGTAGCCGAAGCGGTTCTTGCTGACCATCGTGGTGGCGATGTTGGCGGCGGTGTCGTAGGAGCCGCTGCCGCTCACGTCGCGGTCCATCACGAAGACGTCCATCGCGGAGTTGGCGTCTTCGTCGGGGGTGAGCCGCCGGCCGATGGCGTCGCCGGGGGTGAGGTTGTTGGCGAGGGAGGCGAAGGCCACGTAGCGGCCGGTGGCGCTGATGGTCGGGTTGATGCTGCCGAGCCGCTGGTCGGGCGCCGCCGGGGAGGGATCGGTGGCTTCGGCACCGGCGGAGGAAACGCTGACGCGGGTGATCGTGCTGAGGACGCGGTCGAAGACGAAGATGTCGGAGACGGCGTTGGTGTCGGCCGCGATCAGATTGCTGGCCTCGGAGCCGAAGGCGATGTAGCGGCCGTCGGCGGAGAGGCCGGCGGACACGCCGGGGTTGCGGTTGAGCGAGGGCGCGCGGCTGGAGCCGTTGCTCGCGGCGGCGGCGACGCCGATGGAGGCGAGGGTCGTCGTGGAGTTGGTGACGTCACGCAGGTAGATATTGCGGAAGCCGCCGCCCACGGTGCCGCCGAGATTGGTGGCATCGGAGGCGAAGGCGACATACTGGCCGTCCGCACTGATCGAGGCCTGGATACTGTTGCCATCGCCGGGGGTCGCGGCGCCGGTGGCTTGGGAAACGAGCACGGTGGAGACGTTGCCGGCGGTGTCGAAGGTGCCGGAAGCGGAGACGTCGCGATCGCGCAGATAGATATGCGTCACGCCGACGGTGGTGCCGGCCGCGAGGAGGTTGGTGGCGTTGGATTCCCAGGCGATGTAGCGGCCGGTGGCGCTGATGGCGGGCTTGAAATTGGACCCGTTGGCGGCGGCGCCGGCGGTCGAGAGGCTGACGCGGGTGATGACGCCGGTGAGGACGTTGACGACGTAGATGTCCGAGAAACCGTTGGTGTCGTCGAGCGCGAGGTTGGTGGCGTCGGAGGAGAACGCGACGTAGGTGCCGTTGGCGGAGAGGGCGGGGTTGTTGGAGGCGCCGTTGGACTGCGCGCCCTGCTGCGAGAGACTGAGGCGGCGCACGCCGGCGGTCAGGTTGTCATAGAGAAAGATATCGCGGACGCTGTTGGTGTCGCCGGTGCCGAGCGTGGTGGCATCGGAGGCATAGGTCGTGTAGCGGCCGTCGGCGCTGAGCGACGGGTTGTCGCTGTAGGCGTTGCTGGAGGTGGACGCCCAGTAGGTGGTGGGAAAGTTCGTCGGCAGCAGACTGATCCGGGCGCCGTTGGTGTCGGGGGAGTAGTAGATGTTGTTGCCGTTGTCGCTCAGGTCGTTCTCGACCGTCTCGTCGATCCCGCTGTTGGTATCGATTTTGGCCATCACGTAATAGGTGCCGGCGAAGTTGCCGGGGAGAATCTGGCTCCAGGAAATCGTGGTGCTGGTGTTGTTGGCGTTGAGCGGCGACCCACTGGATGCGGAGACGTCGTGCGAAGTGAGCAGAAAATCGTCGGTGTCGCCGAAGGTGGGGTTGCTCGACAGGATGACTTCGATGCGGAAGTACGAGGCGTTGCCATTGGTGCTCGAAACGTAGGGCACGTTGTTGAAGCCGTTGCTGCTCGTGCGATTCGTGTAGCTGAGCGTCATCGGGATGACGTCGCCGCCGCGATACGCGGTGCCCGCCGGGTAGGTGAGCGCGGTGAGGTCGAGGTCGGGTTTGCCCGTGACGGTGAGCACGGTGGTCGAGGTGAAGGAGCCGGAGGCCGTGCCACTCGAGGCGGCCGTGAGCGTGACGCTCGCATCATAGGCGCCCGCCTGGGAGGTGACGGTCGGGATGGAAAAAGTGCGGGTAAACGTACCCGCGCCGCCGGCGCCGGCGACGATGGCGGTGGTGCGGAAGGCGACGGAGCCGGTGGAGATGGTCGCGCCGGTGACGCGGTGGGTGAAGACGACGGTGCCGGTGACGGTGCCGCCGGCGCCCAGATCGTCGGTCGGGGTGGCTGCGCCGGCATTGGTGGCGAGGACGGTGATGGTGATGGTTTCGCCGGGGGCGGCGGAGGCGGCGGTGGCGGTGACGCCCGAGGGGACGAGGACGGGTGCGGCGTGGACGGCGACGCCCGCGAGCAGCGCGAGGACGGAGCCGAGGAAAATTCGGAAAAACGGTTTCATGGAGGGAGACACCTGGTGGTCGGACGTGGTGGCGGTATCGGGTGGTCGCGCGGGTCGCGCGTTACTTCTTTTCTTCGGTATCCGAACTACGGAAGGAGGATTTCTTCGCGGGCGCTTTTTCGCCGGGTTTTGACTCGCCCGGTTTGGGCGACGGCAGGAAAGGCGTGGAACCGTCGCGATGGCCGGGGAGGTCCTCGCGGGTCATGCCGAGTTCGCGGACCCGGCCGGACTCGAAGATTTGTTCGGTGGCGCCGCCCTCGGCGCTGATCGTCTTGGCCGTAATGAAGATGATCAGGTTGGTCTGCTGCACGTTCTTGTCGTCGGACCGGAACAGGCGGCCGAGGAGGGGAATGGAGCCGAGCACGGGGACGCGGTTGCCGACGTTGCTGGTCTGGGTCGTGATGAGCCCGCCGATCCCCATGGTGAAACCGTCCTTGAGGGACACCTGGGTCTTGGCCTTGCGGGTGTCGACGACGGGGATGTTGGCGCCGTTGAACGTGGCGTTGCTGGTGGATTGGCTGACTTCGGGCTCGACGGTGAGCTTGATGAAGCCGCGGGCGTTCACCTGGGGCGTAACCTTGAGGATGATACCGATGGGTTTGTAGTCGAAGCCGTTGACCTCGAAGGAACCGGTCTGCTGGTTGTAGGCGTATTTCGGGATCGGGGTCTCGCGGCCGACATTGATCGTGGCCTCGGTGTTGTTGAGGGTGACGATGGTGGGGTTGGAAACGATCTTGGAGCTCGTCTGGGTCTGCAGCGCGCTCAGCACGAGGCTGAAATCGCTGGCGGAGAACACGGCGGAGAGGGCGCGGTTGGTGGCGCCGCCGTTGGCGAGCGAGGAGAGGGTGTTGAAGACGTCGCTGACGGCGTTGGTGGAGGCGTTGTTCGAATCGTTGGTGGTGCCGAGGGTCGTGCCGTTCGTGGTGCCCGTGTTCGTGGTGTTCGTGAGCGCGCCGTTGTTGCCGGTGGTGGAGGTGGCGGTGGGCGTGCCGTTCGTGGAGGTGACCGAGCTGGTGTTGTTGGAGCCGGTGCTCTGGGTGCCGGTGACGGCGTTGGTGGTGGTCGCGGTGATGCCGTTCGTGGTGATGGCCGTGGTGCCGTTGGTGGTGGTGAGGTTGTTGCCGCGATTGGCATTGTTGCCGTCGGTGGTGGTCTGCGTGCGGCTGCGATCCACGGTGCTGTTGAGGCCGCCGGCCTTGATCTGGTAGTTGGCGAGGGACGACCAGTTGACGCCGATGTTCTTCACGTCGCTGCTGCCGACCTCGACAAATTTGGTCTCGATCATCACCTGGTCGGTCGCGCGGTCGAGCTGCTCGATGATGGGACGGATCCGGGTCAAGCGCGAGGGGCGCTCGGTGATGATGATGCTGTTGCTGCGGGTATCGACGACAATTTTGCCGCCGACGGCGGCGTCGACGAGCGTCGTGATGGTGGGGAGGATGTCGGCGGCGCGGGCGTAATTGATCAGGAACACCTCGGTAGTGGCGGGCTCGAGGGTGAGGCTTTCGTTGCTGACGATTTTGATGATGTTGCCGTCCTCCACGAAGGTGTAGTTCACCGGCGCGAGCACATTGGAGAAGATCTGCCGCCACGTGACGTCGCGGAGCTTGATGGTCTGTTTGCCCTGGAGGGTTTCGGGCATGACGAGATTGATTTCGAACAGATCGGCGACGTTGCTGAGGATGTCGCGGATGTCCTGGTCGCGGAAATCGACCGAGACGCTGTCCTTGCCGGAGGAGTCTTTGGCCTTGGCGGCGATGATTTTGGCGGCCTCATCACCCGGTTTGGCGGCGGCGTCGGAGGCCGCGGGTTTGTCGGCCAGCTTGGCGGGATCGGTCTGGGCGGGGGCGGGGCCGGTTTGCACCGGCATGGGCGCAACGGGACCGGTTTGGGCGGGCGCGACCGACTGAGCGGCGGGGGCGGTCTGGGCTGGCGCCGGGGCGACGGGCTGGGCGGCCGGCGCTTGCGCCCGGAGACCGGACAGCGACGTGGCCAACAGGAGAGCGAAGGCAGTGATCGGGGAGATAGGGCGGGTGCTCATTGGGACTTTCCTGATTTGATGGGCCGGGTAATTTCCTCGTTGCGGTAGCGAAGCGTAAAGGTGGGAGGCTCGATCGCGATCAACTCGAGCGTGTAATCTTGGCCGTTGGCCGGATTGGTCACGGTGAAGCTGCCGCCGATTTTGACATTGCGGCGGCCGAAGATGAGGAGCGGTTCGCCCCCGACTGTGATCGTGCCGGTGGGCAGAATCTTGGAGGCGATGCTTTCGAGCAGTTCGCGATCGCTCATGAGTGGGGCGGGGCCGCCCGCAGCCCCACCCGCGCCGCCGCTGCCGCCCGCACCAGACAGGCCGCCCGCACCCGCGGCCGCCGTCGCGGCCGCGGCCCTGGCCGACGCGGCCGCCGCCGCGCGCAGTTCCTCAGGATCCGGTTGGTCGAAACCCGGCGGATTCATCGGTTGGGCGAGATCGGCGGGCAACGGGACGGGCTCCGGCAGGCGGGTCAGCAGCTGGGCCAGCTCGACGATCGAGCGGCGTTTCTCCGGCGAGACAATATCGGCCAGGGGTTTGCCCAGCGCGGTGGCGGCAGAGGCAAGCCCGAGCAGAAAACCGACGGGGACGAGGACGGAGCGTGGGTTCATGGCAAGCCGAGCAACTCGAGATTGAGGGACAGGCTGAGCAGGGCGTTTCGGTCGGCGGAGCTCGTGAGCGAGACGTTTTGCACGCGGGCGAAATGCGTGCCGCTTTCCAGGTAGCGGAGAAAACCCAGGAGCTGCGGGAGGTTGCCCTGCACCGACAGGTTGCAGGGGATGGCAACGTAGGCGGCCTTTGGATCCTTCTTGGCCAGCGGCGGCGAAATGCGCGGATCGGTGACGAGTTTCACGCCGGTCTCGCTCTCCAGCTTGTAGAAATATTGGAGGTTCTTGCCGAACTGGCTGGCCCGCACGATGCGGGAATCGATGATCTTGTTGGCGACCACCAGCGCATCGAGGTGCTCCTGAATTTGCGTGGCGTTCTTGAGGTTGGCGGCCAGGCGTTCGCCTTCCGCCGACTTCTGGGTGAGTTCCGCTTCGGACTCGGGGATCTCGTCGCTGCGGAAATAGATCCCGCCGAGCAAGGCGAGGGCGAGGACGCCGCAGCCGATGCTGATCGGATTCTTGCGCACGAAGGCGAAGAGTTCGGCGTTAGTCATGGCTTTTTGGCGGGCGTGCCGCGGATGCGGAAAAACATTTCGACGGAGAGCCGCCCGGTCGTCGGGTTGCGGGTGGACGTGGTGATCGAAAACTCCTCGAACACGGCGAGTTTCTTGTCGGCGCGCAGCTGCTCCAGATAGTTGGTCGCGTAGCCGAGCGCCGCGTCGGAGGTGCCGCGCACGGTGAGGCGCAACACGAGACCGTTGTCCCGGAGATCGAGACCGTCGTAGGCGATGTTGGTGGGCAGCGTCTGGCCCAGGTGGAGGATGAGGTTGGAGACCGTCGGCTTCGACTTCACGAAGTTGTCCACCTCCGTGATCTTCGCCTCCTCCGCCTGAAATTTCTTATAGACGGCGACCGCTTTGTCGCTGCCGGATTTATCCCGGTCGATTTGCCGCTGCCAGTCGTCGATCTGGGTGTGCAGTCCGCGAATCTGCCACTCCTGCATGCCAAAATAAATCAGCAGAGCGAGGGCCACGGAGACCGCCGCGCCGTTGACGAAGAAGGCGGTGCGGACGACCTTGATGTCCGGCAACCGGGCGAAGTTGCGGAAATTGGGGTGCCACGCGGGCACGAGGGGCGGAGCGCCGACCTCACGTTTTTTCTTCAGGAACGGCAGCATGGGCGGGGGCGGAGTGGTAGTGGGCCATCAGGCTGAGCAGTCCGAACCAACGGATGTCCTGGGCGTTCTTGGCGAGCGCTTCGGGCAGCGCAATGTGGCGCGACTGGAGCCAGGGTGCGGGATCGAGCTTCAGACTGGAAATACCGAGCGCGCTGGCAATCGCGGCATCGAGCCAGGCGAGTTTAGGCGAAAGCTGGGTGCACAGCACCTGCCCGACCGACTGGCCGGTCTGAACCTCGTAAAATCCGATCGACGACTGCAGTTCTTTCAGCAGCCGCTTGATCAGCAGCGGGCCCATGCCGGTAAAATCAAAGGTGTTCGAATAAAAAAGTTTTCGCGCGGACTCCTCGTCCTTCAGGCCGAGTTCCTTTTGCACGATGGGCACCATCGCATCGAGCCCCTGCGGAATCGGCCGCGACGCATCCACGCCGGTCGAGGAGACGATAAACGAGTGCGTGGCGTCCGCTCCGATCTCCAGCACCAACGTGGGGGTTTTCGATTTTGAAAAAGCCAGGCAATCGACGACGCCCCCGAGCATGGCGACCGAACCCAGTTCGAGTCGTTCCGGATAGATCCCAGACGCCAACAGGTGGTTTTGCAGCGTGACGACTTCTTCGCCCGGCAGACCGCAGAACATCACGTCCTTTTGCGCCGCCTTCGAAAAATCGTAGTCGGAACCGTCGACCGCGTTGAGGATCGCGAGCGAGAACTTTTCCTGCTCGATGCGAAACTGCTGGGTGCAGATCTCCGCGAGGTAACCCGCCTCCTTGATGCGTTTCATTTCCAGCGTATGGCGCCGCACCAGGCGCTTCGCCGGGAACACCCCGACGGTCGCGTGCAGGTAACCGCTGGGCGCCTTCTTCGGCTGAATCAAACGGATCGCTTCCTCCAGCGCGGCCGCATCGCCCTGCGGACACTCCCGCATGTCCTCGACGGTGAACGGCCCCACCACCGCCGAGGTGCGAGCGAGCATGACCGCATGATCGTTGAGTTCGACGAAGAACCCTTTGGTTTTCTGGGAAAAAAGCATGCGGACGCTGGAGAGTTGGTCGGTAAGTGGCGAAAATTCTACGAGAACGCGATCGGTCGGCCCGGATGAGTGATCGCTAGGGTGTTTCCTCTAAAAATCTGGTTCGTGCACAAAATTAGCCATCGCAAAGCCGGTGGTGGAAACTCCTCAATCCCCTCTGGTATGACAAGATTAAACCTCGGCCTTACCCGCGGTCTGGCCGCCATTTACCTTTTATTTAGCAGCGCCCCCCTTTTCCCGGTCGCGGGGGCAACCGAACGCCCCCTCGCCGCGGCCGCATCCGTCGCGGCCACGTCGACTCCGTTGCGGGCAGCCGTCCGGCCGTTCCTCTGGAAGGTCGAAGGCCCGCGTCCGAGTTGGCTTTTCGGCACGATTCACAGCGCCGACCCGGCCGTCGCCCGTCTGCCCGCTAGCGTCACGACCGCCCTCGACGCCAGCCGCAGCTTTCATCCCGAAGTC
>CAJAYO010000685.1 GCA_903948415.1 uncultured Opitutia bacterium
AAAGGCTTCCCCGTCCACTCGCTCAAAGGCTGATCCCGACTTGCGCCGCGCGCTCCGGATCAGGGCGGGTCTCCGACCCGCCCCTCCGCTCCGCGCGCCCTGACACCCGTCCCGCATGACCTTCACCGCCCTGAAAATCGCCTTCCTGCCTCTCACCGACTGCGCCCCGCTCGTGGTCGCGCTGGAGCGCGGCCTGTTCAAACAGTTCGGCCTCGACGTCTCGCTCGACCGCGCCCCGAGCTGGACCGCCGCCAGGGAACGCCTCGAATCCGGCGACTGTCAGGCCGCCCATCTCCTCTTCGGCGTGCCCTTCGCCACCGCCCTCGGCCACTTCGGCCCCAAGGCGCAGCCGCTGGTCATCCCGTGGATCCTCTCCCGTAATGGCCAGGCCATTACCCTCGCCGCCCCGTATCGCGGCCGGGTCGCCGCCGAAGCCAAAGTCCTCGCGAAGGAAATCTTTGAGCGCCGCGACGCCGGCCGGCCCGTGACCTTCGCCCAGACCCTCGCGCCCGGCACCCACGCCCTGTGGCTCCGCTGCTGGCTCGCCGCCGGCGGCATCAACCCCGACCACGACGTCGCCCTCATCACCATCCCGCCTCCCCAGATGGTCGCCCATCTCCGCCAGGGCCAGCTCGACGGCTTCTCCGCCGGCGAACCGTGGAACGCCCGCGCCGCCGCCGAGGGCCTCGGCTACACCGCCGTCACCTCCCAACAGCTCTGGCCCGACCACCCCGAGAAAATCCTGGCCTTCACCGAAACATTCGCCGCCGCCCACCCCGCCACCGTCACCGCCGCCCTCGCCGCCCTCCACCTCGCCGGCCAGTGGTGCGATGACCCCGCCCATCACCCCGCCCTCGCCGAACTCCTCAGCCACCCCGCCTACATCGGCTGCCCCGCCGGGCAGATTCTCCCTCGCCTCACCGGCACCTACGAACTCGGCGACGGCCGCACCGTCACCGCCGACACCCACGCCGTAAACTTCAGCCGCCGCGACGCCAACCATCCCCAGCCCCGCTACGCGCTCTGGTGGCTCAGCCAGATGCGCCGCTGGGCCATGACCGTGGGCGCCCCGGACTACCCCGCACTGACCGCCCGCCTCATGCGGGCCGACTTCTATACCGCAGCCCTCGCGCTCGCCGGCGGCACTCCCGGCCCCGTCGACCTCGCGCCGCAGAAATTTTTCGACGGCACCGTTTTTGATCCGGCCGACCCGGAGACATTCGCCCGCGCCCATGCCATCCACACCGCCCGCTTTTAACATGAAAGAAAAACTCAAACGCCTCGACGGTCTGCTGCTCCCGCTCATCGGTGTCGCGATCGTTTTCATCCTTTGGTATGCGTCCAGCAAAACGTGGTCTCGCGACCTGCCCACCCCCGGAAAAACCTGGACCGAATCGAGGCCCTACGTCGTCGAGCCTTTCGCCAAACGCGGCGAGATGGACCAGGGCGTTTTGGCCTTCACCTGGCTCTCGCTGAAACTCGTCGCCGCCGGCTACGCGATCGCCCTGATCGTCGGCACCCCCATCGGCTTCTTCCTCGGCCTTTCGCAGTCGTTCACCAAAATGTTCGACCCGATCATCCAGGTCCTCCGCCCCGTCTCCCCGCTCGCCTGGCTCCCGCTCGGGATGGTGCTCTTCAGCTCCTTCAAGCTCACCAACGCCGAAGGCAAGGTCCTCTTCGGCGCGAGTGACGCCGCCGCGCTCTTCACGATCGCCATCTGCTCCATGTGGCCCGCCGTCCTCAACACCGCCGTCGGCGTCCGCGCCATCCCGCAGGACTACCTCAACGTCGCCAAAGTCCTCAAACTCTCGCGCACCAAAACGCTCTTCAAAGTCCTCATCCCCGCCACGCTCCCCTACATGTTCACCGGCTTCCGCCTCAGCCTTGGCATCGCCTGGCTCGTCATCGTCGCCGCCGAAATGCTCACCGGCCGACCCGGCATCGGCGGCTTTTTGTGGCAGCAGTACAACGCCCTCATCTACGAGCAAATTATCCTCTGCATCATCACCATCGGCCTCGTCGGCTTCGTCCTCGACCGCCTCATGAGCGTGATCGAAGCCCGCTTCAAATCGATCTGAAGATCATTTATGATTCTTGATTTACGATCTATGATTTCGCGCCGTCGTGCGCGTGGCGTTGAAGATTTTCGTCAACTCCTCGGCTTCGTTCTTCAGTGCGATCAAGCGCTTCGGCGGGAGGAGTTCGGCGCGTTCGGTGATCTCCAGCCACAGCCCCGTTTCATCCGCCTCCTCGAGGACGATCGTGATTTTGTGGATGAAGTCAGCCCGCGACTTTCCCCTGAGCGCCGCGCGGTAATTGGCCGCGACCGAGCACCCGCTTCGCGCCACTTGGTTGGCCACCGTCCGTCCCGAGGCCGTCGTTGGGAGCGCATCCGCCAATTTCAAAACGCGGACCGCGAACCGTGTCGTCCTTTCTTTGAGCTCAGTAGGATTCATACGCCGTCGTATTTAGGCCGTCCGAAACAATCATCAATCATCGATCATAGATCATAAATCCCCCGTGCCCTTCCTTTCCGTCCAGCACGTCAGCAAATCCTTCGGCCCGCCCCGATCGCGCAGCCACGTCCTCCACGACATCAACCTCCAGATCGAGGAAGGCGAGTTCGTCGCCATCATCGGCTACTCCGGCGCCGGCAAGACCACCCTCATGTCGCTCCTCGCCGGGCTCACCGAGCCCGACGCCGGCGAAATCCTCTTCGATGGCCAACGCATGGCCGGCCCCGGCCCCGACCGCGGCATCGTTTTCCAGAACTACAGCCTCCTCCCGTGGCTCACCGTCTACGAAAACGTCGCCCTCGCCGTCGACCAGGTGTTCCCCTCGTGGACGCCCGCCGCCCGCCGCGCCCACGTCGAAAAATACCTCGCCACCGTCAACCTCACGCCCGCCCTCCAAAAAGTCCCCAGCGAGCTCTCCGGCGGCATGCGCCAACGCGTCTCCGTCGCCCGCACCCTCGCCATGCAGCCCCGCGTCCTCCTCCTCGACGAACCCCTCGGCGCCCTCGACGCCCTCACCCGCGGCACGCTCCAGGACGAGCTCTCCCGAATCTGCCAGGAAGACAAGAAAACGGTCGTCCTCATCACCAACGATCCCGACGAGGCCATTTACCTCGCCGACCGCGTCATCCCGCTCACCGCCGGCCCCAGGGCCACCCTCGGTCCTTCCATTCCCATTACGCTCCCGCGCCCCCGCGACCGGCGCACCTTCAACGAAAACTACGACTTCAAACAGATCCGCCACGAAGTCGTGAACTACCTCCTCAAAGCCCGTCCCCGCGACACCGCCGGTCTCCTCAAGAAACTCGTGCTGCCGAATATCGAACCCGAAGACATCTCCGGCACCCGCGGCCCCCGCCGGCCCCGCAACGCCGGACCCATTCGCCGCGCCGAAATCGCCGCCGTCGCCGTCGGCACCCCCACCGAACCATGAGCGCCTACGTCGAAATTTCCCAGCTCCTGAAATCCTACCCGAAGCCCGGCGGCGGCGAGGCCGTGATCGTGCAAGATTTCAACCTCAAGATCGCCAAGGGCGAGTTCATCACCGTCATCGGCCACTCCGGCTGCGGCAAGTCCACCCAACTCATGATGCTCGCCGGCCTCAGCGACCTCACCGGCGGCGTGATCGTCATCGCCGGCAAGGAAATCGCCGGCCCCGGACCGGACCGCGGCATCGTCTTCCAATCGCCCTCGCTCCTCCCCTGGATGACCGCCAAGGAAAACGTCATGCTCGGCATCGAGCAGGTCTTCTACACCGCAACCCAGCGCGAGCGCGACCAGATCGCCGAATACTACCTGAGCGTCGTCGGCCTCGCCGACTCCATGCACAAGCGCCCGGCCGAACTCTCCCAGGGCATGCGCCAACGCGTCGGCATCGCCCGCGCCTTCGCCCTCAAACCCAAGATGCTCCTGCTCGACGAGCCCTTCGGCATGTTGGACACCCTCACCCGCTACGAACTTCAGGCCGTCCTCCTCGACCTCTGGCGCCGCGAGAAAATCACCACCATGATGGTCACCCACGACGTCGACGAAGCCCTCTACCTCAGCGACCGCATCGTCTGCATGACCGACGGCCCCGCGGCCACCATCGGCGAAATCATCCCCGTGAAATTTCCGCGCCCCCGCGACCGCAAGTCCGTCATGGACCACCCCGACTACTATCCCCTGCGCAACGATGTCATCCAGTTCCTCGAGGTCCGCGCGCACCGCCACCCCGCCCCCGCGCCGGCCCCGGCCGCCCCCTAGGCCGCCCCCTTCCCTTTTCCGTTTGCGACCAATCCTCCACCAGAAAACGACCATGAACTCACTCCGCCGCTCCGCGCTCTTCGCGCTCACCGCCGCGCTCGCCGCCGCCCCCGTCGCGCACGCCCAATACGCCCCCTCCACGCCCGCCCGACCCTTTCCGGGCTATCTCAACGAATCCCTGCGCGCCGCCGATCCGTATATGAACGCCTGGGACATCGGCGTAATCGTCCGCGCCCGTTACGAGGGCAAGGACGACGCCGGCTTCACCTACACCGGCCAAAACGCCGACTTCCGCCTCACCGGCCCCGGCACCTCCGTCGACAACAACAACGGCTACTACCTCACGCGCCTCATGCCGCGCGTCGCCTACACCGCCAAAGCCTTCGCCGTCACCGTCGAGGGCCGCACCAGTGCCTCCCTCGACGACGAGCGCGGCGATCAACGCGTCGCCGCCGACGCCAACAAACCCGGCCGCGCCCTCGCCGAAAACGACCGCGACCTCAACCTCCATCAGGCCTTCCTCTTCGTCGGCAACCACAAGGAATTTCCGCTCTCCCTGAAGCTCGGCCGCCAGGAACTCGTCTACGGCGACCAGCGCACCCTCGGCCACTTCCGCTGGAACAACCACGCTCGCACCTTCGACGCCGCCAAAATCCGCTGGCAAAACGCCCTCTTCGGCGTCGACGCCTTCACCGGCGGTCTCGTCTACAACGACCACCGCAACTTCAACAAATCTCACTTCGGCGAAGACAGTTTCTCCGGTCTGTATTTCAATTTCCCCAACATCCCCGGCGTCTCCGCCAACAATCTCGTCGAGGCCTTCCTCTACTCGCGCAACGTCACCGCCGACAGCGCCCGCGTCGCCGTCGACCCGAACAACAACCCCTACGCCGGCGTCGCCGCCCCCTTCCGCAATCCCGCGAAACAAGACCTCTACACCGCCGGCCTTCGCTATAAGTCCAAGCCGCTCGCCTACGGCCCGTGGGACTACAGCGCCGAACTCATGCACCAGTTCGGCAACCGCGCCAACACCGGTCCCGTCGCCCTCTCCGCCGCCGTCGCCGGCGCCGCCCGTCTCCGCCAGGACGCCTACTCCGCGATCCTCGCCGGCGGCTACACCCTCACCGCGAGCGCCTGGCAACACCGCTTCGGCCTCACCTACAGCTATGCCTCCGGTGACAAGAGCGCCACCGACCAGACCAGCCAGACGTTTCAAAACCTCTTCGCCACGACCCACCTGTTTTACGGCTACATGGATTTGAACAGCCTCCAAAATCTCCACGACATCCGCCTCGCGTGGGCGTTCAAGCCGAGGACCAACATGAGCATCAACCTCGAATATCACCTCCACCGTCTCGCCCGCACGACAGACAGTTGGTATAACGTCGCCGGCGTCGCCCGCGCCGGCGGGGCCGCGAATGCCGGCACCGGCTACGCCATCAGCCCCACGTTCAGCCAACAGCTCGGTTCCGAGATCGATCTCCTCTTCGGCTGGCACTTCATCCCCTCGACCCAACTCGAGGTCGGCGTCAGCCGCTACTTCCGCGGCGACTACATCAAACAGTCCCTCCGCACCCTCGGCTCCAAAGACGCCAACTATGTCTACGTCCAGTTCACGCTCAGTCTCTAAAGGCTCAAGCGCTCGCGCCGACTAAGGCGGTCCGGATTCCCGCACGGTCATCCCGTTGACCGTGCCTTTTTCAGCCCGTCCCGCGCTCGCATGAAACCGCCTCATCCCGAACCGGAAAAGGATTCAACTCGCTCATCCGCAAATCCGCGCCCCATGGCACCGCGAGTGCTGACTTCCACCGACTCATGACGCCGCCCGCTTCCCTGCTTCCGCCCGCCCCGACGGGCTCCTTTACGCCCGAACAAAAGGAGTATCTCGCCGGCTTCATGGCCGGCGTTTCGGCCAGCGGCGTCTTCGTCGGCACAACTTCAACCGGCCATCTCACCGCCTCGCCCGCCGCCGCCCTCTCCCCCAATCACGCCGTCCCCCCACCCGAAGACTCCGCCCAGTTCCACGGCACGCCCCTCGGCGATCTCTGCAAAGAGGAACGCTGGAAATACGAGGAGAACCCCCTCGACGCTTGGGAGCGCCTCCTCGCCCACGCCGACGCCGACCAGGCCCCCGACCCCGAGAATCTCTATCGCTTCAAATTCCACGGGCTCTTCTACGTCGCCCCCGCCCAGGACAGTTTCATGCTCCGCATCCGCGTCCCGGCCTGCGAGATCACCGCCGCGCAGTGCCATGGTCTCGCCACGCTCGCGACCGAGCTCGGCAACGGCTTCGTTGACCTCACCACGCGCGGCAACTTCCAGCTCCGCGAATTCCGCCCCCGCTCAATCGTCCAGGTCCTCACCCGTATCCAGGAACTGGGCCTCGCCTCCCGCGGCGCCGGCTGCGACAACGTCCGCAACGTCACCGCCTCCCCCAACAGCGGCTTCGACCCCGACGAACTCCTCGACGTCCGCCCTTTCGCGAAAGGGATTCACCACTACATCCTCAATCACCGCGACCTCTACGGCCTCCCCCGCAAATTCAATATCGCCTTCGACAACGGCGGCAGCCTCTCCGCCGCCGTCGACACCAACGACATCGGCTTCTTCGCCACCCGCGTCACCGCCGCCTCGCTCTCCATTCTCAAATCCTCAATTTCAGATTCCGAACCCTCAGGGCTCAGGTCTCCGCGCTCAGCTCCGCCCGCCGCGGGCGTGTATTTCCGCGTCCACCTCGGCGGTATCACCGGCCACGGCGATTTCGCCCGCGACACCGGCCTCCTCATTCAACCCGCCGAAGCCGTCGCCGTCTCCGCCGCCATGCTCCGCGTCTTCGCCGAAAACGGCGACCGCACCAACCGCAAAAAAGCCCGCCTCAAATACCTCCTCGAAAAATGGGGCGTCGAAAAATTCCTCGACGAAACCCAAAAGAAACTCGCCTTCCCCCTCGTCCGCGTGCCGCTCGCCGCCTGCGAACCGCGCCGGCCCGTCATCAAACACGGCTGGCTCGGCGCCGCCCGCCAGGCCCAACGCGGCCGCACCAGCCTCGGCATCGGCGTCCCCGTCGGCCGCCTCTCCGCCCAACAGCTCCACACTCTCGCCGACCTCGCCACCACTTTCGGCACCGGCGAACTCCGCCTCACCGTCTGGCAAAGCGTCATCCTCCCCCACGTCGCCGACGCCTTTGTCGAAACCGTCAAACGCTCCGTCGTCCGCCTCGGGTGCTTCCACGAAGCCTCCCTCGCCGCCGGCGGCATCATCGCCTGCACCGGCCGCCGCGGCTGCAAATTCGCCGCCGCCGACACGAAAGCCCACGCCCTCGCGCTGCTGAAGCACCTCGGCAAACACACCGCTCTCACCTCGCCCGTAAACATCCACTTTACCGGCTGCCCCAACTCCTGCGCGCAGCACTACTGCGGCGACCTCGGTTTCGTCGGCACCAAACTCCCCGACGGCGCCGAGGGCTACCACCTCGTCCTCGGCGGCGGCATGGACCACGAGCAGGGCATCGCCCGCGAGCTCTTCCGCGGCATCCGCGCCACCGAACTCAACCCCCTCGCCGAAAAAATCCTGACCACCTACGAAGCCCAAAAAAAACGCGGCGAGTCCTTCGTCACTTGGGCCCGCCGCCACTCCGTCAAAGAGCTCCAAGAGATCCTCAGCTAGTCCGCCCCCGACTCCGGCCTACTCACTCCTCACTACCGCTACCTCACCCGCATGTCCGTCGTCCCGCTCCTCCCCGAAACCGCGCCCTTCAGTCCGGAGCAGCGCGCGTGGCTCAACGGCTTCTTCGCCGGCCTCTTCTCCCGCACCTCCGGCGTAGTCCGCCAGCTCGCTGGCGCTCCTTCGCCCGCGCCCCTCACCCCGCTCACCCTTCTCTTCGGCTCGCAAACCGGCACCGCCGAGGGCCTCGCCAAAAAAGCCGCCAAAGAAGCCGGCAAACGCGGTTTCGCCGCCACCGTCCTCGACATGGCCCAGACCGACCTCGCCAAACTCGCCTCGGAAAAAAACCTCTTCGTAATCGTCAGCACCTTCGGCGACGGCGAGCCCCCCGACAGCGCCAAGTCCCTCCACGCCGCCCTCGGCGTAGCGGCGAGC
>CAJAYO010000686.1 GCA_903948415.1 uncultured Opitutia bacterium
GAGCGGAAGTTGAGGATCAGACCAATCTGGCAACGGGAGAATTTCAGGTAAGTGAGAACCTGCGCGTCGTGAACTTCGAGGAGCGTGTCGACGGTCTTTAATTCCACGACGACGAGCCCCGCGACGAGGAAATCGAGGCGGTAGGCGTCATCGATAACCAGATCCTTGTGGGTGATGGGGCAGAGTTTTTGTTCTTCAAACGAAATGCCGCGCAGACGGAGTTCGTGCGCCAAGGCGCGTTGGTAAGCGGACTCCAACAAGCCGGGGCCGAGTTCGCGGTGAACCTCGATGCCAGCGCCGATGATTTGCTCGGTAAGTTGGTTGATTTCGGAGTTCATAACGAAAATTGAGACACAGAGGGCACAAAGGAGTCACAGAGCGTCACGGAGTGAGGCAGGGAGATCAGTGCTGGGGTTTCTCTCTGTGGCCTCTGTGTTCCTCTGGTTTTCCTCTGTGTCGAAAAATCTGCATTCATACTTGGCGGGTCAGGGGAAAGAATGAGGTTTTGGTCACAGCGGACACGAAGGAGGCACAGAGCTTCACAGATTAAGGCAGGGAGATTGGTTCTGGGTATGGTCTCTGTGGCCCTGTGTTCCTCCGGTTTGCCTCTGTGTCGAAAAAATCAGAGTGCGGGGTGCTGGGCCGACCACTCGTGCGCGCGTTCGTAGGCGTGGGCGATGGCGAGGAGGTTGGATTCTTGGAACGGTTGGCCGATGAGCTGCGCGCCGATGGGCAGGCCGCTCTTTGTGAAACCACAGGGGACGCTGATCGCGGGCAGACCGGCGAGATTCACCCCGATCGTGTAGATGTCGCAGAGATAGAGGGAGAGCGGGTCGGCTTTTTCCCCGAGCTTGAACGCGGGCACCGGCGAGGTCGGCGTCAGGAGCGCGTCGACGTCCCGGAAGGCGTGGAGAAAATCCTGCCGGATGAGCGTGCGGACCTTTTGCGCCCGGAGGTAGTAGGCGTCGTAGTAACCGGAGCTGAGCACGTAGGTGCCGAGGATGATGCGGCGCTTCACTTCGGGACCGAAACCTTCGGCGCGCGACTGGGCGTAAATGTCCACGGCGTCCTTCGCCGCCGTCGAGCGATGGCCGTAACGGATGCCGTCGTAGCGGCCGAGATTCGAGGAGGCTTCGGCGGTCGCGATGACGTAGTAGGTGTCGAGACAGTATTGGGTGTGCGGAAGCGAGACTTCGCGGATTTCGCAGCCCTGAGCTTTGTAGAACGCGATGGCCTGTTCGACCGATGCCGCAATTTCGGGGTCGAGGCCCTCCGCGAAATATTCCTTGGGGATGCCCAGTTTCCACGGGCCGCGGTTGATCGTGAGCGCGGCGCGGTAATCGGGAATGTCCGTTTTGAAGGAGGTCGAGTCGCGCTCGTCGTGCCCCGCGATGGCGCCGAGCACGATGGCGGCGTCCTCGACCGTGCGGGCAAACGGGCCGATCTGGTCGAGCGACGAGGCGAACGCAATGAGGCCGTAGCGCGAGACAAGGCCGTAGCTGGGCTTCAGTCCGACTACCCCGCAGAGCGCGGCCGGCTGGCGGATGGAGCCGCCGGTGTCGGAGCCGAGCGTGGCGATGGCTTCGCCCGCGGCGAGTGCGGCCGAACTGCCGCCCGAGGAACCGCCGGGGACGCGCGTGGTGTCCCACGGATTGCCGGTCGGGCCAAAGGCGGAATTTTCCGTCGAGGACCCCATGGCGAACTCATCGCAGTTGAGCCGGCCCCACAGGACCGCGCCGGCTTGCTTCAACTTCGTCGTGACCGTCGCGTCATAGGGCGAGACGAAGTTCTGCAGCATCTTGCTCGAGGCCGTGAGCGGCTGGCCGGTGACCGCGATGACGTCTTTCAGTCCGATCGGGATGCCGTCGAGGGCGCCGCGGGCCTGCCCGGCGGCGCGACGGGCGTCGGACGCGGCGGCTTGCGCCAACGCGTCGGACACGTCGAAGGAGTTGAAGGCGTGGACGCGGGGCTCGACGGCCTGGGTGCGCGCGATGACGGCCTGCGTAAGTTCGACGGAGGTGAGTTGCTTCGCGTCGAGCGCGGCGGCGAGGTCGGCGATGGTCCGGAAATGGAGGGCGGAGGGCATGGGGGCGGAGCGGGCGAAACGGAGGGCGGACCGAGGTCCGCCCTACTCGACGACTTTCGGGACGGCGATCATGTGGTCGCGCTGGGCCGGAGCGTTGCGGAGGGCGTCGGCGACGGAGAGGCCGGGCTGCGCGACGTCGGCCTGCCAGACGTTGAAGACGGGCGAGGCGTGGGCGGTGGGTTCGACGCCGGTGACGTCGACTTTCGACAGTTGCTCGATGTGGTGCAGGACGTCGCCGAGTTGCTGCGAAAATTTCGTTTTCTGTTCGGGCGTGAGCGCGAGGCGGGCGAGCTTGGCGATGTGGTCGATGTCGAGTTGGGGCGCGGAGGACATGGCTATTTGCGAATCTGCCAAGGGGTGGTCGCTGCGACCTCGTCCTGCACTTTTTGGAAGACCCCGTTGACCTCTTCGTCGGTCAGCGTCCGCTCGGCGGAGCGGAAGACAAGGGAGAAGGCCAGGCTCTTCTTGCCCGCGGGGACGCCGGGGCCGGTGTAGACATCGAAGGCGCTGACGGCCTCGAGCGCGAACGCAGTGGCGGCGGCGGCGCGGGCGAGTTTCGCGAGGGTCTTCTGCACCTCGGAGGCGGGCGTCGCGGCATCCACCACGAGCGCGATGTCGCGCAAGGCGGCGGGCAGCAGGCTGAAGTCGGCGTAGCGGCGGCGCGCGGTCTCGCCGGTGATTTTCTCCGGGAGAATCGCGAAGCTGCCGGCGTAGACCTTGCCCGCGATGCCGAGGGCTTTGACCATCGCGAGATCGAGGAGCCCGAAGCGGGCGGTCCAGCCGTGGTCGATGTTCCCGACCGACGCGGAGTGACCTTCCTGCCAGCCCAAGAGCGGACCGGGGCCGGACGCGAGCGGTTGGCGGGCGAGGTCGATCCCGGCGGCGGCGGCGAGCGCGGCGACGTGGTGTTTGGCGGCGTAGAAATCGACGGGCTCGCGTTTGAGCCAGGAGCGTTGGGCCACGGGCTCGGCGATGATGAAACCGACGGCGGCGCACTCGACGTTCTGGCCGTTGCGCTCGATGAAGATGCGGCCCGTTTCGCAGAGATGCGTGGCGGCGACGCCGCGGGATTGGTTGAGCTTCAGCGACTCGAGGAGGCCGGTGATGAGGGTCGGGCGCAGGTGCGACTGGTCTTCCACGAAGGGATTCGCGAGGGCGAGTTCCTGGGCGGCGGTGGCGGACACCCACGTGGCAATTTCCTTCGCCGGGCGGAGCGTGTAGGTCACGCACTCGTTGAAATCATGGCCGACGAGGTAGTCGGTGACGCGGCGGTTGAAGCGCACGATCGGGTCGTCGTCACCGACGAGGCCGGGCGACGAAACGACGGCGGCGGGGATTTTGTCGGTGCCGTAGAGCCGGAGGACTTCCTCGACGAGGTCGATGGGCCGGTCGAGGTCGTCGCGCCAGCTGGGAATGCCGACGGTCCACGCAGGGCCGCGCGCGGGATGCACGGTGGGTTCTTCGCGGGTGATGGTGAACTCGAGCGCTTCGAATGCGGCGCGCATGTCGGCGGCGGGAATATCGAAGCCGAGTTTCTCGGTGATGTAGTCGTGCGTGACGATGATCTCGCGCTCCCACGGAACATCGCTGCCGACGTGAAAGGCGGGACCGACGACTTTGCCGCCGGCGGTGGCGAGGATGAGATCGATGGCGCGGTAGGCCGCTTCGAGGGAAGCGTGGACGTCGACGCCGCGCTCGTAACGGTAGGCGGAATCGGACGTGAGGCCGAGGCGCTTGCCGGTGGCGCGGATGCTCTGGCGCTTGAAGAACGCGCACTCGAGGACGAGGTCGGTGGTGTCGGGGCTGACGCCGGAATCCACGCCGCCCATGATGCCGGCGATGACGACGGGCTTGGTGGCGTCGGCGATGACGAGCATGTGCGGGGTGAGCACGCGTTCCTTGCCGTCGAGGGTCGTGAGTTTTTCGCCGGCCACGGCGCGGCGGACGACGATCGAGGCGCCGCCGAGTTTGCGGGCGTCGAAGGCGTGCAGCGGCTGGCCGGTTTCGAGCATCACATAGTTACCGACGTCGACGACGTTATTGATCGGGCGGAGGCCGACGGCGGTGAGGCGCTCCTGGAGCCACGCGGGGCTCGGGCCGATCTTGATGCCGGAAAGGATGTGCGCGGTGTAGAGAGGGCAATCCTCGGGGCTGTCGACGCGGACGGAGCGGAGCAAATCGGGGCGGGCGGGCTCGTCGAGCGGGAGGGCTCCGCGGAAGGTTTCCTGCGGATAGAGCAGCGGGAGTTTGAACCACGCAGCGAGTTCGCGCGCGATGCCGAGGTGCGAGAGGGCGTCGGGGCGGTTTGGCGTGATCTCGATGTCGAACACGGTGTCGCCGGGCGGGAGCACGTCGTTGATGGGCGTGCCGAGCGCGGGGCGGTCGGTGAGGATGAGGAGGCCGGCGGCGTCTTCCGAGATGCCGAGTTCCTTCGCCGAGCACATCATGCCGTCGGAGGACTGGCCGCGGATTTTCGACTGCTTGATTTCGAAATTGCCGGGCAAAATCGCGCCGGGCAGCGCGACGGGGACGCGGTCGCCGACCTGGTAGTTCTGCGCGCCGCAGACGATGGTCTTCACGCCGAGCGGGTCGCCGAGGTTGACGGTGCAGACGGAGAGTTTGTCGGCGTTGGGGTGTTTGTCGCGGACGAGGACTTCGCCGACGACGACGTTCGCGAGTTTAGGCGCGCCGGTGCGGATGATCTGTTCGACCTCGAAGCCGAGGAAGGTGATCGCGCGGGAAATCTCGTCGTGCGAAGCGTCGAGGGCGACGTAGTCGCGGAGCCAGTTGAGAGAAATTTTCACGGAGAGTAAGGAAACGGACTGGGAGGATTTTTTTGACCGCGGATTACGCGGATGGCGCGGATAGTCTGAGAAATTTATCAGCTTTATCTGCGAAATCCGCGGTTAACTTGCTTACGCGAACTGCTTCAGGAAGCGGACGTCGTTTTGGTAAAAGTAGCGGATGTCATCGATGCCGTAGAGGAGCATGGCGAGACGCTCGAGGCCCATGCCGAACGCGTAGCCGCTCCAGACCTCGGGGTCGTAGCCGACGTCGGCGAAGACGGTGGGATCGACCATGCCGCAGCCGCCGATTTCGATCCACGGCTTCTTCACCTTGGGCAGGTGCGTCGCGGTGAGATCGACCTCGAAGCTGGGCTCGGTGTAGCCGAAGTAGTGCGGGCGGAACCGGGTCTTGGTGTCTTTGCCGAGGAGCGAGGCGAAGATGTAGTCGAGCAGCGCCTTGAGGTCGCGGACGGTGACGTTCTTGTCGACGTAGAGGCACTCGAGCTGATGGAAGTTGGCGGAGTGCGTGGCGTCGGTGGTGTCGCGGCGATAGACGCGGCCGGGCGAGACGATGCGGATGGGCGGCTCACCCTTGAGCATGGTGCGGATCTGCACCGACGAGGTGTGCGTGCGGAGGAGATATCTTTCCTCGGGGTTTTTCTTCGAGACGTTGGCGAACTTGGCGGTCTCGGGGAGGTAGAACGTGTCCTGGGCGTCGCGCGCGGGATGGTCGGCGGGGGTGTTGAGCGCGTCGAAGCAGTAATACTCGGTCTCGACCTCGGGGCCGTCGGCGACGGTGAAGCCGACTTTGCGGAGGATGCGGCACATCTCCTCGCGGACGAGGGTGAGCGGGTGGTAGGTCCCGGGGCCGACGTCCGGGGACGGCAGCGTGGGGTCGACGGCGGGACCGAGTTGGGCCCGGAGTTCGGCGGTTTCGATCTGGGCGAGGGCCGCGTCGAGGAGCGGTTGGAGGCGGGTCTTGGTCTCGTTGATGAGTTTGCCGAGAGCGGGACGCTGGTCCTTCGGGACGGTGCCCATCTGTTTCATCAGCGCGGTGAGTTCACCGTTGGGGCCGACGTAGCGGGCCTTGGCGGCTTCGAACTCGGGGCGAGTGGTCAGCGCGGCGAACTCGGGCTGCGCTTTGGCGACGAGGGCGGTGAGGGTGTCTTGCATGAGAGGAGAGGAAATCTGGCCGGACTGCGTTCGCGGAGACTTAATCGTAGTTCGGGCTCAGGCGGAAGGAAAAGAGAACGATTGCGAGCACGAAGAACGAGAACGATTTCGCAAAAGAAAAAGGACGGGCTTCGGATGAAGCCCGTCCTCGGAGATATGACAGGGCGCGGGCTGGGGAGCCCGCGGGGAAAAGGCGCTTAGGCGGTGGCGGTCTTCGCGGCGGCGGCTTTGATCTTCAAAGCCTCCTGGGCGGTTTTGACCAGGCCGGTGAAAGCGACTTCGTCCCGGATCGCGAGATCGCTCAGGACCTTGCGGTCGAGTTCGATCTTGGCGGCGGCGAGGCCTTCGATGAAGCGGCTGTAGGTGATGCCGTTGTTGCGGCAAGCCGCATTGAGGCGCACGATCCAGAGACCGCGGCGATCCGACTTCTTCTTCTTGCGCGCGATGTAGGCGTATTGCCAGGCATGCTGGACGGCTTCTTTCGCGTAGCGAAAGAGCTTGGACTTATTGCCGAAATAGCCCTTGGCGTATTTCAGGATTTTCTTGTGTCGCTTTTTAGCGGCGGGAGCGTTCGTTGCACGAGCCATGTTGGTTTATTCCTTTTGGTTAATCGTCGGCAGGTCGGCTTAGTTCACCTGCCGGACGAAGTTTTGGTTGATGCCTTGCGCGGGCGGCTGGTTTAGAGGCCGAACGGCAGTGCCCGCAGGAGGGGCTTGGCATGGCCTGGCGCCACGAGCTTGTCACGGGAAGCACGACGTTTGGACTTCGTGCTCTTCGCGGAAAGCAAGTGCCGGAAGCCGGGCGTGCGGCGAATCAGCTTTCCGGTTCCGGAAATTTTGAAGCGCTTGGCGACGGACTTTTTGGTCTTTTGCATGGAGGGAGCGCGAGAAAACAGAGGGCGCGGGCCGACATGGCAAGGGGAAAGTGCTCAAGAAACACTGCGCGGGGCGCGCATCTCCATTTCGTGCAGGGTCCGGTGTCCCCGGGTGGGCCGGGCGTTCCGCGCGCGGCTCCGCCGGCCACGGCTCGCTCGCTCATCCGCCGCCCGCAGAGCGGCCGGCCCACCTAGGGCGGCGCGGGCCAGAAACGGAGATGCGCCCACACCAGCGGATCAGGGGGCGGGCGGACCGGGCCGAGCGCGCTACCAGCCGACCGCGACGTTGGTGCGGCGCGGGTCGGCGTAGCCGGTGAGGGAACCGTCGGCGTTGAACTCGATGGCGTTGATGCCGCCGAAGTGCCGGCCGCGCCCGGCCTCCTCGGGCAAGACGACCTTCCAGCCCAGTTTAACGAGGGCCGCCGCATCGGCCGACGGAAAGCTGCGCTCGGCCTCGATTGAGAAAGCGTCGGCCGGATTAAGCGGAGTGACGTAGTGCATCCGCGTGTCGCCGATGGCTTCGGCCAGCGGACGATGGAGGGTGAGCCGGTCGAGGAGCGTCTGCAGCATCGCCGTCGGTATGCGGGCGGCACCCGGCAGGCCGATGGCGAAGACGGGCCGGCGGTCGCGCAAGACGATCGTGGGCGAAATCGTGCTGCGCGCGCGCTTGCCGGGGGCGACGTAGTTGACGCTCGCGGGATTCGTGTAGGCAAAGTTGCTCATCGAGTCGTTCATCACGACGCCCGTGCCGGGAGGGACGACGCCCGCACCGAAGTGGAGACTTTGCGATTGGGTCGCGCAAACGATGTTGCCGGCGGCATCGGCCACGAGGAAGTGCGTGGTGGCGGCCATCGGGCTTTCGTGGAACGGATTATCATCGGGGAAAATGGCCGTGAGGCCGGCGGGCTTGGCGGCGAAGGCTTGGGCGCGGAGGGCGCGGATCGAGTCGGGCGCGAGGAGGCGATCAACCAGGGAGCGCGATTCCGGCGTGTCGCCGACCGCCCGGGAAACGAGCGGCGCGACGACGCGCAGGGCGCGGCCGAGCTTGTCGAGATTGGCGGGGGTGCGGAGCGGACCGCCGTCGAATCCCTCGTCTTCCAGGACCTTCATAATCGTGAGAAACAAGGCCGGGCCTTGGACCGGCGGCGGCGCCGCGAGAATGCGGTAGCCGCGGAAATCCATCGCGAGGGGCTCGGTGAGGCGCGCCTCATAGCGGGCCAAGTCGTCGAGGGTGAGCACTCCCCCACCCTGCTGGGAGGCTTTGACGATGGCGGCGGCAACCGGCCCGCGGTAGAAACCGTCACGGCCCAACTGCGCGAGGAGTTCCATGGTGCGGGCGAGGTCCTCGTTGGGGAGCAGCGTGCCGACGGCGGGGAGTTTTCCGTCGGGAAGATAGAGGCGGGCGATCTCGGTGTCGCCGCGGTGGAGCTTCTTTTCCGATTCCTCGAAGAATTCGCGGGATTTCGGGAGGATCCGGAAGCCGGCACGCGCGAGGGCGATGGCGGGCCGGACGGTTTCAGCCCAGGGTTTCGCGCCCCATTTTTGGTGGGCCGCCCAGAGGCCGGCGGCGAGACCGGGCACGCAAACGGAGCCGTAGCCGTAGCTGCGATCTTCCGCGGGACGCTGCTTGTAGGACTCGACCTCGAGCGAGCCGGCGGCGTCCATGCCGTCGACGACGGTGGTTTTGCCCGACTTGGCCTCGTAGTAGAGCAGCATGAGTTTCCCGCCGAGGCCGGAGCCGTAGGGTTCGGCGACACCGACGGCGAGCGAGGTGGCCACGGCGGCGTCGATGGCGTTGCCGCCGGCCTGGAGGACCGCGAGACCGGCGGCAGCGGCCTGGGGATGAGCGGCAACCACCATGCCGTGCTTGGCGGTGACGGGTGTGATCGTGACCGGGGTGGCGAGGGCGATTGAAACGAAGGCGAGAAACAGGAGCACACGGGAAAAACTACGCATGCACCGATTCCGCCAGGGGCGGCGGAGTTTGCGAGCTTCTTGACGCCGGCGCGGACATCGCGCGGCGGGGACAACGGCGAAGGACGGGCGGGCGCCAAATCGGCGCCGGTAGTCGCCCCTCCAGAGGAAAAGACCGGGCGCAAACACGAGCGCGGGGCCGATCCAGACGAGAGTTGGGAAACGGCCGGGAACGCGCGGGGCAACTGGGTGGACGAGGAGGGCCGTGAGCGCGCCACGGCAGGAGCCGATCAGGCGATCAGGTGAAAAACGCCCCCACTTCGGCTCCGCGGGAGGCGGCAAAAGCGGCGGACGTCCTGGCCGAGCAGGCGCAAGATCAGGATGCCGAAAACGATGCCGAGAAGGGCGACCGACGCATCGATTTGCGGCGCGAGCAGATCGTAGCCGATCAGGAAAAAGGCGAAGAGACCGGTCGCCGCCGGGGCGAGCCCCTCGGGCCAGCGGCCACGGGGATTTCCGGCGGGAGCCTTTTTTTGGAGGAGGCACCGCACGCGAAGAAGACGAAGAAGCGGCGGGTGAACGAGCGCAGGACGGCACTCGCGAGCAGCCCGAGCATAGCGCGGCCGGAGATCGTGCCCAACGGCGAGGCCCGTCGCCGCCTTTGCGGGCGCCCAGGGCAAGCGGCGCGACGACGAGGGCAAGCAAACCGCGGGCGACGCGGAGAAAAATGAGCGTCGGGTTGACGCGGTCCAGGCGAGACTCTGGCCGCAGGCTCTCGCCGCGGGCGGCGCGGCGGATGGCTGCGCCCAATTTTGCCGAGGGCGAGGCGTTGAACAGGTAGCCGACGGTACCGGGGCGCAGGGCGGCGAAGACTTCTTCGTTTTCCCGGAGGTGGTGTGCACGATTACGGGCGCGGCGGGCTGGGCGGCTTTGAGGCGGCGCGTCGCTTCGACTCCGCCGAGGCCGGGCAGGCGGAGATCCATCAGCACGATGTCGGGCGAGCGGGTGCGTGCGGCCTCGACCGCGGCGCCCCCCTCGCCGACCGCGGCAACGACTGCGAGATCGGACGGGAGCAAGCGCAGCACGCGCCGCCCTTCGCGGAGCAGCGCCCGATCGTCCACCCACAGCCGCCGCAGTTTTTTTCATCCGGAAATCTCCGCGCGCAGCGCCCAGCCGCCCTCGGCGCGATCCGCGGCCTGCACCGGTCCCCCGCGCAGGGCGAGGCGCTCGCGCGGGCCGGTGAGGCCGCAACCGCCCGTCGGCGTCGCGCAACCGCGTCCATCGTCGGGCACGGAAAGGCGCACGCGACCGCCGGCATCGCCAATCGGGCTGCCGCGCCGCCGCTGGCCCACGCACGGGCGCCGGGCCCGCGGGCAAAGAGTGCCGCGGTGAACCGGCCGCCCGCGAGGCGAGGCGCGC
>CAJAYO010000687.1 GCA_903948415.1 uncultured Opitutia bacterium
GATGCGGGCGCTGGCCGTCTGGCCGTTGGGCTGGGCGGTGACGGCGATGAGTTCGCCGGGGCCGAAGAGGTCGCGGACGTTGAGCTGCACGTTCCACTGGATGCGGTCTTTGAGGATTTTTCGGCTGTAGCGGAGCCAGGCGTCGTAGTTGATCTCGTCGCTGCCGTAATAAGGGCGGGTCACGTCGTAGACCCAGACGCCGATGGCGTTTTTCTTTACCGGGAAGCCGGTCGCGACCTTGTCCTGCCAGCGGACGGCGCCGCCCAGGCTGAAGCCCTTGAGCGGGCCGGAACGGAAATCGTAATTGTTGACGACGTTGAAGCGCCAGCGGCGGAGCTCCTGCACGGGCGAGCCGTCGGCGGCGAGGGCGTTGAGGTAGGGGACATACATGTTGTTGATCGCGAGTACGCCGAGCTGGCTGCCGAAGCCGCCGAAGTAGGGGATGTCCTCAAAGCCGTTCATCGCGCGGGTATTGGTGGCCTGGATGCCGTCGCCGTCGGTCCAGATGGGGAGGTTTTTCTTCACGAAGTCGGCGAAATCGGCGCCGACGTTGGTTTTGCGCGCCTCCTGCATCGCGGCGTTGAAGGAGATGCGCCAATTTTTCGTGGGATTGAGGGTGCCCTCGAACTCCCAGCCCTCGGAGACGGTGTCGGCGACGTTGCCGACATTGGGCGGGCGGGTGGCGGTCCAATTGCCGCCGGCCACGGGCTGGGTGAAGTTCCAGGTCTGCGCGAGCACGGGGTCGACGGGGCGGAGCCACTCGGCGGCGGTGCGCTGGGTGAACCAGAGGTTGCGGGCGGTGGTTTCGGCGGGGGTGAGGACGGGGTTGAGATTATTGGCCTGCGCGGGGTCGGTGAGACTGGCGCGGAGCGGGAGGTAGCGCGGATCGTTCGAGGCGAAGCCAAACCATTTGTTGATGAGCGCCTCGTTCACCTGCGTGCCACGGAGGCCGTTCATGGCGCGGACGGTGTCGTTGCCGGGCCAGAAGGTGTTATAGAACGTGGCACCGTCGTTCGACTGGGTGGTGCGGTAGCGGTTGACGCGCAGGGTGAGTTTTTGATCGAGCGCGGAGAACGTGACCCCGAGGTCTTTGGTCTTGCCGGCGGGTGGGCTGAAGGGGCGACCGTAGACGTCGGCGATGGTGGAGTTGGGGCGGAAGTTGCGCGATTCGTTGTAGGCGAGGCTGAAGTCGGTGCCGCGGGGGAGGACGCGTTTCACGAGTTGCGGGGCGTGAAGGACGGCGCTCCAGCTGAGCGTTTCATCTTCGGCGAAGATGGTCGGCGTGGTGGGCAGGACCCAGAGGGGATTGTAGGGGTCGGTCTCGCCGGTGAGGGAGGCCTGGCGGGCGGGGCCGGCGTCGCGGAGGGCGAATTCATCGTGGCGCCAACCGACGAGGCCGACGAGTTTGTCGCTGAAGAGATAGCTCTGCCAGACGAAGGACTGGCTCTTGGTCCGGTTCGAATTCTTGGAGGCGCCGTTGTAGAGCTTGCTGATGTCGCGCTCGCTGGCGCTGAGGGTGGTGACGGGCGCGTAGACCCATTGGTTGATGCGGCTGTCGAAGAGGAGGGCCGTGCCCGAGGGTGCGGGGGTGTGAACGGCGGTGATGCCGGAGATGTTTGCGTTCGCCGCGGAGGTGGCGCCGGCGAGCGAGCCGCCGAGATAATGGAGGCCGGCGTAGGCCGGGTAGGTCGTGGTGTTGGGGTTGTTGGCGTAGGCGTTGAGTTCGAGGCCGTAGGAGTAGCCGGAGATGCTGCGGTTGAAGTTGTCGACGCTTTGATCGGTGTAGGAGCCGGTGAACACATGTTTGCCGAGGTGGCGGAGCAGGCCGGATTTTTGTCGGAGATCGAGCGTGGCGTAGGCGGTGCTGCGCAGGGCGTCGCGGGTGAAGTCGACGAGGTTGTTGCCGATCGAGTCGGAGGCGACGAAGGGGCGGCCGAAGTTGGCGTTGGGTTTGCCGTCGACGAGCTTGGTGTTCATGTCGACGTAGATCGTGTAGGCGTCGAAGCCGAACATGCCGAGGTTTTCGCGGTGGTGGGTCTGGCGGTCGTAGGAGACCTCGAAGCCGACGAGGTCGCGGAGGAAGGTCTGGCGGAGGGTGGCGTTGACGGCGCGGAAATCGGCCTGTTCGCGTTTGTTGGGGCCGTCGAGGAGCTGGTCGTAGAAGTTGAAGACCGAGGGATCGCGGAGCTCCTGGTAGCGCCACAGGCCGCGGTAGGCTTGGCCGGCGGGGGCGAACTGCTGGTTGAGAAAGAAGAGCGGATTGTTGCCCTGCGCGGTGTAGCTGCCGATCGCATACCACTGGGTGTTGGGGGTGCCGCCGCCGCTGCGCATGAAGGCGGGCACGCCGTTGCCGCCCTGCACGGCGGAGGCCGGATCGGTGAACACCGCGCCCACGGCGCCGAACCAGCGGCCCGGGGAACCGAGCTGGGCGTTGAGAAAGGGATTGTTGGTGACGTTGCCGGGCGTGGTGGGATCGAGGGCGACCTTGTTGAGGATGTTGAACCACGCGGTGATGCCGTCGTGCGGGGGATTGGGGCGGGGGCGGTTGGAGTTTTGCGTGCCGCCCTCGTAGTTGACCTGGAGTTGGGTGAGGCCGGTCTTGAGGAGGCGCGGCTCGAATTTGAGGGAGGCGAAGACACGGCGGTCTTCCTCGAAGGCGGGCTGCTGGCGGTAGCCTTCTTTTTTGTTCAGTGCGATGACGCGGATGCCGAGGAGGCCCTTGGCGACGGACTGGTTGAGATCGAGGACTTCGCGGTGGGAGTCGAAGCGCCCGACGGTCGACTCGAATTTGAGGGAGTTTTTCTGGAGGCTGGCGGACTTGAGCTGGTTGTTGATGATGCCGGCGGGACTGCCGAGGCCGAAGAGGATGGCGTTGGCTCCGCGCGAAATGTCGACGCGCTCCGTGTTGTAGGAATCCATCGGGATGTTCGTCAGGAAAAAGTCGCGCGTGAGGTCGGCGCCGGAGAGGCCGCGCACGCGGGTCGAGCCGCTGGGGCTCTGGAGGGTGCCCTCGGCGCTGGAAAAGCCGTTGCCGGTGGAGACGCCGGAAAAGTTGCCCTCGAAGCCGCCGGCCTCGGTGTTGGTGGTGTAGATGAGGATGTCGCGGAGGTTGGTCGAGCCGGTGTCGACCATGAACTGGGAGGTGACGACGGAGATGGCGGCGCCGACGTCGCGGAGGTCGGTGCGGAGGCGGGTGCCGGCGAGCGTGCTGGTCGCGGCGTAACCGCGGTCCTCGGACTCGGCGACGACGAAGGGGGTGAGCTTGACGGCCTCTTCGGTCGCGGGGTCGGCCGGGGCGGCGGCGGTGGCGGAGGGATTCGGGGCGGTTTGGGCGGCGGCGACCGCGGCGAGGAACGCGAAGGTGGCGGCGGAGACGAGGCGGTTGAGGGACGCGCCGCGGGCGCGGGGCGCGGCGGAAGTGACGAGAGGGTAAATCATCAGGCGGGGAGGGTGGAGCAGACTGGCAGGGAGCGTCGAGCGGTAACCGAACGGAGCAAGCGTGCAGGGGGGGGCGGGGAAAATTCAACGTTGACCGAGGTCCGCGCTTGAGCCCGAAGGTGCGGCTGTGCCATCAACGACGAGCGCTTTCCCCCCATGAAAAAAATCTCGCGGCGTTCCTTCCTGTTCAAATCAACCGCGCTGGCGGGAGTCGGTGTCGCTGCCGGCGGCCCGCGGAGTTCGGCGTGGGCCGCGCCGGTCGGAGCCAACGAGGCGGTGCGACTGGGGATTATCGGCTGCGGCGCGAAGGCGCAGGCGCACATCAAGCAGCTCATGATGCGGACGGACGTGCGCGTGGTCGCGTTGTGCGATGTCGATCCCAGGCAGATGGCGAAGGCGCAGGCGGGTTTGAAGGCGGGGGCGCCGGCGCCGTTTACGAGCACGGATGCGCGGGCGGTGTTGGCGCGGGCGGATGTCGACGCGGTGCTGATTGTGACGCCGAATCACTGGCATGCGTTGCTCACGGTGTGGGCGTGTCAGGCCGGCAAGGACGTGTATGTCGAGAAGCCGATGAGCCACACGGTGTGGGAAGGGCGCAAGATGGTGGAGGCGGCGGCGAAATACGGACGTATTGTGCAGGTGGGGACGCAGTATCGCTCGGAGGACGGGCTCGCAGCGGGGATCAAGTTTTTGCACGAAGGCGGGCTGGGGAAGATCAAGTATGTCCACGCGCCCTACTATGGGAAACGCGACGCGATTCCGCGTCGGGCGCCGTGGTATCCGGACTGGATGAACTATGAGGTGTTTTGCGGGCCGACGCCGGTGTTGCCGCTGGAGCGCGACAAGCTGCACTACGACTGGCACTGGTCGTGGGCGACGGGCAACGGCGAGCTGGGCAACAACGGCGTGCACATCCTTGATGTGGCGCGGCGCATGGTGCGGGCGGACGGTCCGCCGAAGCGCGTGCTCGGGCTCGGGGGACGCTTCGTCCACGACGATCCGGCGGAGACGCCGAATGCGCAGATCGCGGTTTACGACTACGACGCGGCGCCGGTGATTTTCGAGGCGCGCGGGCTGCCGGCGAAGCCCGGGGTGAGCTACATGGACCAAGCGGGCGGGCTGCGGGTGGGCGTGGTGGCGCATTGCGAGGGCGGCACGCTGGCGGGGCTGATCGGCTGCACGGCGAACGATCCGAGCGGCAAGGTGATCAAGAAATTTCCCGGCGAAGGCGGGGTCGTGGCGCACATGACGAATTTCCTGGATGCGGTGCGGAGCCGCCGGACGCAGGATCTGGCGGCGTCGGCGGAGATCGGGCATGCCTCGGCGGCGATGTGCCATTTGGGGAACATCTCCCTGCGGGTCGGGACTGCGGCCAGGCCGGGGGAGATTGCGAGCGTGCTGGGCGCGATGCCGGCGGCGGTGGAGATCGCGAAATCGATGGGCGACCACCTCGCCGTGCATGGCGTCGATCTGGCGAAGCGTCCGCTGACGCTTGGGCCGTGGCTGGACATCGAGGCCAGCGGCGACGGGATTGCGCGGGTGGGGTCGGGTGGGGAAGGCACGCTGGAGCGGGCGCGCTACTTTCTGCACGAAACGCAGCGTCCGCCGTATGTGATTCCGGAGACGGTGTGAGGCGTGCCATGAGAACCAGGCGGGCCGGATTTTGCGGAGCGGGGTTGGTGGTGATGCTGGCGGCCGCCGTGTGCGCGGCGGAGCCGACGGTGGCGGTGGGCGTGGCGCGGATTGATATCACGCCGGAGATGCCGATCCGGCTTTCCGGTTATCAGTCGCGACCGGCGGAGGCGACGCGGGTGGAGGCGCCGATGACGGCGCGCGCGCTGGCGATCGGGTCGGATGCGGAGGGGCCGGTGGTGATCGTGACGGCGGAGGTGATCGCGGTGAGCGAGGCGATCAGCGAGGCGGTGGCGGCGGCGGTGCGCGTGAAACATCCGGCCGTGACGCGGGAGCGGATTGCGGTGTGCGCGACCCACCAACACACGGGGCCGGCGATTGCGGGCACGATTCCCTTTATGTTCTCGCGGGATTTGCCCGCGGACGAGACGGCGCGGATCGAGCGATACACGGCGAGGTTGCAGGAGAAACTGATTGCGGTGGCGCTGGCGGCGTTGGCGGACCGACGGCCGGCGCGGCTCGCGTGGGGGCAGGGCAAGGCGGAGTTTGCGGTGAACCGTCGGCTGATCGTGGACGGCAAACACGCCGGCTATAAGGCGACGCCCGGCGGGCCGGTGGATCATGCGTTGCCGGTGCTGCGGGCGGTGGATGCAGGCGGTGGCGTGCGCGCCGTGCTGGTGAATTACGCGTGCCATTGCACGACGCTCAAGGGGGGCGACAACTACGTGCATCCCGACTGGGCCGGGGACGCGGCGAAGCGGATCGAGGGCAGCCACGCGGGGGCGGTGGCGCTGGTGGCGATCGGTTGCGGGGCGGATGCCGATCCGCAGCCGCGCGGGCTGGCCGCGGTCGCGACGAACGGTGGGACGGTGGCCGAGGAAGTGGCGCGCGTGATGGCGGGTGAGATGCGCGCGGTGGGCCGGGTGACGCACGCGGCGTTTCGGCGGATCGAACTGCCGTTGGGCCGCACGGTGGCGCGGGAAGAACTCGAGGCGCGGCTCAAGGGCAAGCCCCAGGCCGTCTACGCGGCGACGCAGTTTTTGCGGGGATTGGATGCCGGGAAACCGTGGGCGACGGCCGTGCCGTATCCGGTGCAGGCCTGGGCGTTTGGCGGCGAGTTTGCGATGGTGTTTCTCGGCGGCGAAGTGGTGGCGGAGTATGCGTTGCGTTTGAAACGCGAGCTGGGGGTGTCGCGCCTGTGGGTGAACGCCTACGCGAACCATGTGCCCTGCTACATTCCGTCGCGGCAAGTGCTCAAGGAAGGCGGCTACGAGGCGGACAACGCGATGGACTATTACGGCTGGCCGACGCGGCTCGCCGAGGACACGGAGGACCGCATTGTGCGCGCGGTGTATGAGGTGTTGCCGGCGGATTTCGGGAAAGGAACGCCACAATGAAACGGTGGGGGCGAGTGAGTGCGATTATCGCCGCGAGTGTGGGCGCGGTGGCGACGGCGCTCGCTTACAAAGAAGTGGCGCCGCCGGAGAAGCTGGTGCTGCCGGAGGCGCGCAGTCCGGCGGCCTCGCTGGCGGCGATCCGGGTGTCGGCCGGGTTTGAAGTGGAATTGGTCGCGGCGGAGCCGATGGTGCGGGATCCGATCAATTTGGCGTGGGGCGCGGACGGACGGATGTGGGTGGTGGAGATGGCGGATTATCCGAGCGGAATTGACGGGCAAGGGAAACCCGGCGGGCGTATCCGCGTGCTGGAGTCTACGCGGGGCGACGGGCACTTCGACAAGGCGACGCTGTTTGCCGACGGGCTCAAGTCGCCGACGTCGGTGCTGCCGTGGCGCGACGGCGTGCTCGTGACGGCGGTGCCGAACGTGCTTTTTTTGCAGGACACCGATGGCGACGGGCGCGCGGACCGGACGACGGTGTGGTTTCGCGGGCTGGCGACGGGCAACGAGCAGCATTTGACGAACAGCCTCGAGTGGTCGCTCGACGGTTGGGTCCATTTGGCGAACGGCGAGAGTGGCGGGAAGATCACGTCGGTGAAAACCGGGCGCACGGTGGATGTGGGCCGGCGGGATTTTCGGATCGCGCCGGATGCGGGCGAGGTCGAGATGCTGGTGGGGAATTCGCAGTATGGGCGGAGCCGGGACGACTGGGGAAACTGGTTTGGGTGCAACAACTCGAACCCGCTGTGGCACTATGCGCTTGAGGAGCGTTACCTGCGGCGGAATCCGCATCTGGTGCCGCCGAATGCGATCGTGACGGTGGGGGCGAGCGCGGGAGCGGCGCGGGTGTTTCCGGCGAGCGAGACCTTTGCGCGGTTCAACGACCCGCACGGGATGAACCACTTTACGTCGGCGTGCAGTCCGGCGATCTACCGGGACGACCTGCTCGGGGCGGACGTGGCGGGGAATATTTTTGTCTGCGAGCCGGTGCACAATCTGGTGCATCGCGAACAGGTGCGCGCGGTGGGCGCGTCGTTTGTGGGCGAGCGCGCGGCGGGGGAAAAGGAGTCGGAGTTTCTGGCGTCGGCGGATCTGTGGTCGCGGTTTACGGCGGCGCGGGCGGGTCCGGACGGGGCGCTGTATATCGCGGACATGTATCGGCTGGTGATCGAGCATCCGCAGTGGATTCCGGCGGAGTGGCAGAAGCGGATCGGCGATCTGCGGGCGGGGGAGGACAAGGGGCGGATCTATCGCGTGCGGGCGAAGGGCGGGGCGCTGCGCGCGGTGCCGCGACTGGACCGGGCGGATGCGGCGGGGTTGGTCGCGGCGCTGGAGAGTCCGAGCGGCGTGGTGCGCGATCTCGCTCAGCAGCAGCTCGCGTGGCGGCAGGAACGCGGGGCCGCCCCCGGGCTGGAGCGGCTCGGGGCGGAGTCGGCGCATGCGGCGACGCGCGTGCAGGCGCTGTGGGCGCTGCACGGGATCGGTGAATTGAAACCGGGGGTCGTCGTCCGCGCGATGGCGGATGGGCATCCGGGGGTGCGGCGGCAGGCGGTGCGGTTGAGCGAAGCGTGGGCGACGAGTGGGCCGGACGTGTTGGCGGCGGTGGTGGCGGGCGTGGACGACCCGGATGCGGGCGTGCGACTGCAGACGGGTTACACCTTGGGCGAGTGGAAGGACCCGGCGGCCGGCGAGGCGTTGGCGCGTCTGCTGCGGAGCGAGACGGACCGGTTTGTGAAGGCGGCGGCGTTGAGTTCGGCGTTGGTGCACGCAGAGACGTTGATGACGGCGCTGCAGCGCGACGGGGGGACGGAGAATTCGCTGCTCGTCGAGGTGGCGACCGTGACGGAAAATGCGAAGGCGTTGGCAAGTTTGTTGACGGCGCTGGCGGGCCGGCGGGACGCGGCGGAATGGCCTGCGGCGTTTCGGTCGCTGGCCCAGCTCCTCGACTGGTTGCAGCGAAACAACAAGACCCTCGCGCAACTTCAGCGCACGGCGGATGAGCCGATGAAACGGGCGCTGGCGGGGACGGACGAACTCTTTGCGGCGGCGCGGCGGATGGCGGACGAGGCCAACGGCGCGGCGGCAGATCGCGTGGCGGCAGTGCGGATATTGGGGCGTGCGCGTGCGGGGCAGGACACGGATTTTGAGTTGCTGGCGGGATTGCTTGGACCGCAGGTTCCGACCGATGTGCAGGTGGCCGCGGTCGCGGCGTTGGGGCGGATGAACCGGCCGGCGGTGCCGGAACGCGTGCTCGCCGGATGGCGCAGTCACGGGGCGGTGGTGCGCGCGGCGGTGATCGAGCTGGTGACGAGTCGCGTGGCGTGGTCGCTGGCGTTGCTCGACCGCGTGGAGGCGGATCCGACGATGCTGGCGCAGATCGATCCGGCGCAGAA
>CAJAYO010000688.1 GCA_903948415.1 uncultured Opitutia bacterium
AGCCAAAGTTGAAAATGGGGCGGTCAGTGGAAAAGGTTCCGCGCGGGACCCGGGGAGCGTCAGGCCCCGAGTCCGGCCAGCGGGCCCGTGCTGCTGGCAAACTTGTCTGTCTCGACGTCCAGACCTTGCAACATACTCACGAAGAGATTCGCGAGCGGGGCGTTATTCGTGGCATCAAAGGCGAGGTTTTTCCCGTGCTTGAAGCCACCGCCCGCGAGAATCAGGGGCAGATTTCTGGTCGAGTGCGAATTCGCGTTGCCGAGGCAACTGCCGTAAAGCACCTGCGTGTGATCGAGCAAGGTGCCACCGGTCTCCCGGGTGTCCGCCAACATCTGCAGCAGGTAGGCAAACGTGCGCAGCTGCGCCTCCTCGATCTGGCGCAGCTCGGCGATTTTCTCCGGCTCGTTGCCATGATGCGTGAGGCCGTGCGTCTCGCTTTTCACCCCCGGCACATGCGGCACCACGGAGAAGGTGCTGAGCGAGAGCGTGACCACCCGCGTGCTGTCGGTCTGCAACGCATGGCGGATGAGATCGAACATGAGTTTTGACTTCTCGATGACTTCGTTCGCGTCGGCAATGTCCTTCGGCTCGGGAAACTCCACCTTGGGCTTCGGCCGGCTTTCCCAGGCGATGCTGCGCTGCAAACGGCCTTCGAGCTCGCGCACACTTTGGAAATATTGGTCGAGCCGCGCGCGGTCCTCGGGCGCGACGGATTTTTCCAGGCGCGCGGCCTTTTCGAGCACCAGATCGAGCACGCTGCCCCCGGCCTCGATGCGGCGCAGGGTTGCCGCCTTTTCCTCCGGCGTGCCCGCGACGAAGAGGTTGCGGTAAAGCCGTCGCGGACTCGCCTCCGCCGGGAGGCCAACGCCCGAGCGCGACACGGAGAGCGAATCCCCATAGTGGTCGCCGTTTTTCACGGTGAGCGCCAGCGAGGGGAAGCGGTTTTCCAGCCCGATCTTTTCCGCGGCGAGCTGGTCCAGCGAAAGCGAATTACGGAACGTCGGCTGCCCCGGATGCGGCGCGCCGGTGAGGAAACACTGGCCGGCGTGGTGGTTCCCATCCACGCCCGGATGCGACAACCCGGAGACGACGGTGAACTGCGCGCGGTGCGCCGCGAGCACATCGAGATACGGACTCGATGGCTCGCCCGCCTGCGGAAAGAAGAACTGCGGCATCATTCCGAGGGGCACATGGATCGCGATCAGGCGCTTGGGCGGCAACTTTTCGGCCGCGCGGCCCAGCAGCGGCAGGGCGAGAAACGCGCCCGTGGCGCGGAGAAAATGGCGGCGATTCATGGCAGCGTGCAGCACGTTCATGGTAAAGATCCGGATTGAAAGATGCGGCTACTCACCAGCGCGTGGATCAGCGCGCGGATCCCAAACTGTTTATCTTCAGTGGAAGCGACCAAGCGTGCGATTTCGGCGCGGTCGGCGTAGCTGACCTCCGCACCGGTGGCGTAGCGGCTGAGGTGCGCGACGAAGGCGCGGGCGAGGCGGGCGGGATCTTGGGCGAGCAGCGCGGTGAGGTCGTGCACGTCGTTGAAGGCGCGGCCGTCGGAAAGTGTGCCGCTCGGGTCCACGGCGGGGCCGAGCGTGTAGTTCACCTTCCACGCGACGCGTTCTTTTTCCGGGGGCGCGTCGCCGTTGCCGGAGGAACGGTAGCGCGTGCGAAAGCCGCCGACGGGGTCGAAGCTCTCGAGCGCGAAGCCGGCGGGATCGATCTTCGCGTGGCACGCGGCACAGCTGGCGTCGTTGCGATGTTTATCGAGCTGCTCGCGGACGGTGGTGGCGCCGCGCGTGTCGGGATCGATCGCGCCCACGCTCGCCGGCGGAGGCGGCGCCGGGTCGTTGAGCAGACGGTCCATCACCCACACGCCGCGCTTCACGGGCGACGTCGTGGTGCCGTTGGCGGTGAGTTTCAAGATCGCCCCCTGACCGAGCAGGCCGCCGCGCGGGCTCCCCGCGGGCAAAGGCACCCGTCGCACGTCCACGCCGGTCACGTCCGCGATGCCGTAGTGCTCGGCGAGGCGCTGCGTGAGCATCGCGAAGCCCGGCCGCACGAGCGCGGAGATGGGCGCGTCGCGGGCGATGAGTTCGCGCAGGAACGCGCGCGTCTCGGCGACCAAGCCCTCGTGCAGCAGGAAGCGATACTCGGGATAGAGCTGCGGATCGGGCGTGGTCTCGGTCACGCGGCGGAGGTCGAGCCACTGGTCGGCGAAGTCGCGGACGAACCGCTCGCTGCGCGGGTCGGCGAGCAGGCGGTCCACTTCGCGATGCAGCACCGCGGCGCTTTGCAGCGAGCCATCGTGCGCGGCGGCGAGGAGCACGTCGTCGGGCGGGCCGTTCCAGAGCCAGTAGGCAAGGCGCGAGGCCAACGTGAACAGTTTCGCATGCGCGACGGGCGCCGGCGCGCGGGACACATCGGCGGGATGAAACAGGAACTCCGGCGACGTGAGCACCGCGATGTAGGCGCGCCGCATCGCGTCCTCGAAGCAGTCCTTCGCCGCGAGTCGCTGCAGCACGAGCGCGACGTAGGGGGCGACCTCGCCTGCATTCACCGGACGACGAAACGCCCTCGGCAGGAATCCCGCGAGCAACCGACGCGCATCCTCGGCGGGCTGCGCCGAGTGCACGCTCTCCAGCGGAGGCGTGCGCTCGTCGGGCGGGAGGTCGGTGTAGAAGTTTGGCAGGTAGCCCCCGATGCCGCGCACGGCGTCGCGCCGCGGTGGGATGACATTTGCGCCCGCGGCCAGCTTTGCGATCGGCAGGTCGGCGAACAACCGCCGGTGACTCTCCGGCGGCCACGACGGATTCAGCGGCCCCTCGATCTCAAACCAATCCAGCGCCACGCCGGGGCCGACATGTTTCGCCGCGCGCCCCGCGATCTGCCCGATGCGCAGCCCGATCCACGGCACCGACACCGGATCGAACACGATGCTCTCGTGCGCCTCGAGCCACTCGGTGATTTCCTGCTCGCTCGAGTGCATCGATGGCGCGGTGAACGCGCGCAGCAGGCGCCCGCCTTCCTGCTGCTTCCCCTCCGCGTGCGCCCGCAATACGGCGGCCTGCGGCGCGGCGCACGGTTCCGGCTTGCCCTGGTTCCACTGGAATCCCCACAGCGAGAGCCGCAGGCGATAGTGTCCCGCGTAGAGGGGCGAAACATTCATCGCCGCCTCGTAGCCCGCGAGGTTGGGATTCAGCAGTCCGACCGCGCTCCGGCTCTGCGCTTTCTTGATTTCATTTACCTGCTTACGCCGCTCCTCGAGATCCGGCCCCCTGAAATCGACAAATCCCCGCTTGTCCTCAAAGCCGCCGCGCACCGGAAGCGCC
>CAJAYO010000689.1 GCA_903948415.1 uncultured Opitutia bacterium
CACCAAGCCCACCACCACCGCCCACCGGCACCACGCCGGCCACCGGACCGACAGCCGGGACAAGCGCACCACCACAAAGATCAGCACCAGCGCCGAAATGAACACCGACACCCGGTTCGTCGCCCGAAAGATTTGAAATTCCGCCAACAGCGCCAGCAAATTGGTCACCCCGCCCACGCTCGCGTAGATCACCAGCCAGCCCAAGGCCAGCGCCGCCCCGGGCACCGGTCGCCGAGTGAGCAACCGGTGCAGGGCCAAGCCGAGCAGCCACACCAGGCCCACCACCCCCACCACCCCCAGGTACGGCAAAAAAACCTCCCCGCGCCAGTCCGACCACCGCACATAGCGATTGCCCATAAACGCCAGGGCGCCCCACCGGTGGAAAATCGGCGGGATCACCAATTCCATCGGCTTGAGCGCATACACCTCCGTGCCGCCGTAGTTGCGCGACACCAGCGGCGCTCCCTCCGGCTCCTGCACATGCACCCACACCTCGATGTGGCTCGCCGCAAACACCGCCCCGGCCACCCCGATGCTCGCCAGCCCGATCCCCAGATTGCTCCGCCGCCGCCCGCCCAGCCACTGCGCAATCAACGCCCACCCCATCAGTTGTCCCCAGAAAAAAAGATTGTAGGGATTGCTCACCCCAAGCGCGGCCGCACCCCCGAAACACACCACCGCCCCCCGGCTGCGCCACTCCAGCCGCCGGCTCTTCGCCACCAGCCACACCGCCAACAGGCCCAACGGCACCGTCCACGAAAACGTGATCGAAAAATGGGCCAGCCCCCGGTGAAACGTCTGATAGGAAAACGCGAACAGCAGCGCGCCCGCCCACGCCCACTCGCACCGGCACCGCAGCCACCGCGCCACAAAATAGAACGACAGGGCCGCGCTCACCGGCGCCAGCATGAGCACCACGTTGGCCGCCGCAAACAAGCCGATCCATTGCGACAGCAGCCCAACCAACAACAGCAACGGTTTGTCCGGCGTCGGAAACGCATTCCAAAACGCCCCGAACGGCGCCCCCAGCCGCTCGATCACTTTCGGGGCCAACGGCCACATGTCGCCATCCGCCGCCGCCCGCATCTGGGCGAGAATCTCCGGCGCATCCCCTTCATAGTCCGTCGGCACCTGCCAGCTCGCCACCGTCCACTTGTCATAATGCGCGCACCACACCAGCGCCGCCACCAGGGCAAGCGCCGCCACGCGCCAATGCGCGCCCAAAAACCGAAGAAACTTCCTTAGGGGTGGCATCACTCACGGTCCGCTCTCGACTCGCCTGTTGCAGCAGGTCCCGCCATCAAGCCCCCCGCTTCCCGCAAAGCAAGCCCGCCGCGCAAAAGCCCACCGCCGCCCTTCCGCACGGCGCAACGCTTTCCCACCGCCGACCTCGCGGCGTCCCCGCGCCGCCCGCGGAAAGTTTTGCCAACCTCCGCCGCGCGCCCTTCCCTCCGCTCCCGACTCCATGCGTCACGCTCACCGCACGCCCCCCGCCGGCGGCGCCTACTCCCGGCGCTTCACCGACTACGCGGGCATTTTCTTCGACGACTACGCCCCGGACTCCGCCTGGCTGCGCGACCGCGCCACCCTGCACCTCCCGCCCCTCGGCGGCGTGCGCGGCCTCGTGCTCCGCGGCGAATTCCGCCCCCACCCCGCCGCCCGCGGACTCGAAACCGCCCCGCCCGGCCTCGCGGTGTTCGTTAACGACCGCCCCGCCGGCTCCCTCACCGCCCTCCCGCCCGGCCCTTGGTCGCTCACCCTCGCCCTCCC
>CAJAYO010000690.1 GCA_903948415.1 uncultured Opitutia bacterium
CTGATGGCCACCTGCGTGGACGTAGCCGGCGCTAAATACCCGGCGGAATTTGCCGGCCAGAAAATCCACCCGCCCGAAGGCGTGAGCCTCCGCGCGGCGATGAACGGCCGCCCGCCCGCTGCCGCCCGCCCGCTGTTCTGGGAGCACGAGGGCAACCGCGCCGTGCGCCTGGGCGCGTGGAAGCTCGTGGCGAAATTCCCCGGCGGCTGGGAGCTCTATGACCTCGCGACCGACCGCGCCGAGCAGCGCGACCTTGCCGCCCAACATCCGGAGCGGGTCCGCGCGATGGCGGCCCAGTACGACGGTTGGGCGCAACGCGTCGGGGTGTTGCCTTGGCCGATCGGCTCGGCCATCAAGGCCGAAGCTGCCGCAAAAAAAGCCGCGGCCACGCCCAAATAGCCCTCGGCACTTTTCTCCCTATGCAGCCTTCGCTCATCCCGGCCCTCACGTTCACGCTTTGGGCCGCCTGTCTCGGACTGTTTACCGCCCCCGCGGCCCGCGCCGCGGACCGGCCCAATATTATCTTCATCCTCGCCGACGACTACGGGATCGGTGAAGTCGGCTGTTACGGCGCCGACCATTACAAGACGCCCCACATCGACGCCCTCGCGCGCAGCGGCACGCGTTACGCGCATGCCTATACGATTTCCCTCTGCGGACCGTCGCGCGCGCAGATTCTCACCGGCCGCTACGGCTTCCGCACGGGCGGCAGCAATCAGGACGCGGTCGGCGAAATCTTGCCGAAAAACGAAAAACTGATCCCCGCCGTGCTCAAGCCGGCGGGCTACGTCACGACGATGATCGGCAAGTGGAGCCAGTTCTCGCTGCAGCCGTCCGACTTTGGCTTCGACGATTACCTGCGCTATGCCGGCAGCGGCGCCTACTGGAACACGCAGGAAAAAGTGAAGACCTACGTGGTCAACGGCGAGAAGCGCCCCCTGCTCGACCGGGAATACCTGCCGGACCTGATGCACCGGCATCTCGTCGACTTCATGACGCGCCATCGCGACCGGCCGTTCTACGCGCACTACTCGCTGTCCCACGTGCACACCGATATTCTGCCCACGCCCGACAGCGCGCCCGACAGCCAGGACCACTATGGCGACAACGTCCGCTATATGGACAAGCTGGTGGGAAAACTCATGGCCGAGCTTGATCGGCTGAAGCTGCGCGAGAAGACCCTCGTCGTTTTCTTTGGCGACAACGGCACCACCAACGGCCGCGCCGACCGCGCCACCATCGGGGGTCGCCCACTCGCCGGGGCCAAAGGCTCGATGCTCGACGGCGGCGGACGCGTACCGCTGATCGTCAGCTGGCCGGGCGTCACACCCGCCGGCCGGGTTTCCGCCGACCTCGTGGACTCGAGCGATTTTCTCCCGACGTTTGCCGCGCTGGCCGGAGCGAAACTGCCGGAGAAAACCGTGATCGACGGCCGGAGTTTCGCGGCGCAGTTGCGCGGGGAAACGGGCGGACCGCGCTCGTGGGTGTTTCACCAACTCGCACGCAACTGGTATGTGCGTGAGGCCGGCTGGAAACTGAATCAGGCCGGCGAACTCTTCGACATGAGCGACGCGCCGTTTGCCGAGAAGCTCGTCGCCTCCGGCGCCGAGACTCCCGCCGCCCGCGCCGCCCGCCAGCGCCTCGCGGCGGCCCTCGCGCAGCTCAATCCCGCCGGTGGCATCCCGGACACCGGCGACGAGTCGGGCCGTCACGCCAAGAACGTCGAAGCCAAAAAGAACAAGGAACGAAAAAAATGAACCGATCGCGCCCCCCACGTCCCCGGCTGCTCCGCACGCTGATCGCCGCGTTCGGCGTCGCGTCCATCACGCTGGCGGCCCAGGCCGCCGCGCCCGCGCGCCCCAACGTTCTCTTCATCGCCGTCGATGACCTCAACGACTGGATCGGGCCCCTGCGCGGTCACCCCCAGGTGAAGACCCCCCACCTCGATCGCCTGGCCAGCCGCGGCATCACGTTTACCAACGCCCACTGCGCCGCGCCGCTCTGCAACCCTTCCCGCGCGGCGGTGTTCAGCGGCCTCCAGCCGTTTCAAACCGGCGTCCTCGCCAACGACGAGAAAGCCATCCGCACCGCCCGGCCCGACGCCGTCCTCCTCCCGCAGCACTTTCAGCAGGCCGGCTACCGCACCTACGGCACCGGAAAACTCCTGCACCAAAAAGGCCCCGGCCTGTGCGAAACGGAATTCTACCCCGAGCAGCGCTGGAGCCCGTTCGCCCCCGCCGCCGTCAACTACACCGCCGCCGAATTGCCCTCGAAGGGTTCCGCCAATCCGCAGCACCACACCGTCCTCAAAGGCCGCCCCGTCGTCCTCCCGCTCAACCGCATGCCGAGCGACCGCGCCGCCGCTTCGCCCGGCGGGGAGTCCTTCGACTGGGGGCCGGTTGACGTGGACGACTCCGACCTGGGCGACGGCCAGATCGCCGACTGGGCCGTGGAACAGATCCGCACCCAGGCGAAGAGCCCCGCGCAACCCTGGTTTCTCGCCGTCGGCTTCTACCGCCCGCACATCCCGCTCTTCGCGCCGAAGAAATATTTCGATCTCTACGCCGGCCTC
>CAJAYO010000691.1 GCA_903948415.1 uncultured Opitutia bacterium
AACTCGGGGTAGGCATCGAGCATCCCGTGGGTGTGGGTGTAGCCCCACGAGTAGCAGAAGTGCGAGCCGGGTTGCGCGGCGACGAGGAAGCAGGCGAGCGGAAACGTGATCCGCTCCCGCGCGAGTTTCAGCAGCTCGGCGTAGGGCCGCTGCATCATGTCCTGGTCGAGCCAGTTGAAGCCGGGCCAGCCTTTGATCACGACGAACTTTCCCTTGGCGGCGGCGAGCGCGATGGAATCGAGGTCGGATTTGAGGTCGGTGGGCGAGTCGGTTTTAAAGCCGCCGAAGTGTTCGATCATCACGCCGTCGATTCCCTCCCAATCGAGGATCTCGCGAAAATCCGTCGTGCGCAGACCGTTCGCGAGGACGAGGCGGTCGGGACCGAGTTTGCGTTTCGTGAGCGCGAGCATCTCGCGCAGACCGGCCACGATGGCACGGGCTTTTTCGTCGCCGACTTGTTTCGCGAGCGCGGGCGAAAGGGCTTGGGGCAGGGCGTCCACGAAGACGCCGCCGAGCGGCGCGGAGCGATTGGCTTTTGCGACGACCTCCGACCACCACTCACGGAATTCGGCGTTCGACGGATCGGGGCGCGGCGCGCCACCGGGGTGCTTGACGATTTCGCCGGTGGCCGTGCGCAGGGTCCACTCGGGCCGGTAGGTTTTGAAGGCGTCGTAGCCGGGCCAGTTGATGAAGGCGTTGAAATAGAAGAGGACTTTGGCGGCGGGATTGCGCTGGGTGATGCGCCGCGCGGAGTCGGCGATGCCGGCCTCGGTGCTGCCGTGCGGGGTGAGGCCATGGCTTTTTTCGAGGGCGATCAACGAGCTGTGGCTGGCGATAAAATCGACTTCGACGTCGGTGAGGTCGGCGGTGCGTTTGCCGAAGTGGAGGTTGAGCGGGACGCGGTCCCAACTGAACGGCGGAAGACCGTCGGCGGCGAGCCGCGCGGTCAGCGGCCCGAGCAGCAGGGCGGCGAGGAGGAGGAGGGTTCGTTTCACGGAGACGTGTTTGTTTTCGCTCTCTAGCGCCAGGTGATTCTCGCCTGCTCGTTTTTGACGTCGAGCCACACCGAGGCATGGCGAAATTCACGGGTATAAAGGTAGCGCTCCCGCTGTGCCTTTCCCGTGGGCGGTCCCAAGGGGCGCTCAAACTCGGCCGGCCGCTTCAGCCACGTCGAACTCCTGGTCGCATCGTAGCCGTCGTGCGCGAGGAAGTAGGAATATTTCTCCGCGCAGATCAGAAACAGGGCGAGACAGTAGGTGAGCCGCCGCTGGGTCTCCGTCTCCGAGGTGGCGCGGTGGCGAATCTCATCCGTCAACTGCGCGTTGCCGGTTTCGCCCTCAGCGAGTTTTCCCATTCCGACCGTGAATGCCACGATCGCACCCCGGCGGGCCGCCTCCTGCGCCGCGGCGATTCCTTTGGCGACATATTCCTCGCGGGGGATCGTGCCCACCGTGGTTTCGAAGCCTTCGAAATAAGAGCCGTCGAAGGCGCCCAACCAACCGATTCCGGCATCGGGAAATCGGGCACGCACGAGATTCGCGACCATGAGTTTTTTCGGACCGAGCGCCACGCGGGTCGCTGCCATCATGGCGTGATACCCTTCGACGACGGCCTGCTTCCGCTCTGGTCCGAGATCCTTCCGCAGATAGCCGGGCTCGAGCACCTTGACATTGCCATCGAGAAACACGCCGTCGATCGCCGGGTCGGCACAGACCTCGCGCGCGTTTTCGACCCACCAGTCGCGCAACTTCGGGTTGGTGAGATCGTAGGCCTCGACCGTATTGCGCACGAGTTTGCCCCGGCCGTCGTGGCTGACCAGAAACGGGTCGGGAATGGCCGCGAGCGGTGCATTGGCGGCGTAGCCGCCGTAGTGCACGATGACATTGCGGTAATAGAGAATCTTCGCGGCAGGATTGAGGCGCTTGACCGCGCGGGCGGCTGCCAGCGTGCCCTTTTCGGTCGAGCCGGAGTCCGTCGCTCCGGTGGTCTTCTCAAAGGCGATGAGCGGAAATCCGGCCAGATAACGCAGCTCCTCCGGCGTGAAACCGGTGCTCTTGCGGATGTGCATGTAGAGGGGCACGCGGTCCCACGAGAAATCCGGGAAACGTTCCGTCACCGGCACGGCGCGAGGGGTGTCGGCCGCACCCAGGCAGGTCAGCGCCGTGAGCAGCGCCGTGGCGAAGTAGGACGAATATTTTCTCATAGGTCGCCATCCTGCTTCGCGCCCGCTTTCCGGGGCGCTTGGCTTACGAAGGTCGGGTCCACTTTGGTCGGCAGCGCAGGCTAGTTTCACGGGTGGTGGGAGGAGGGAATGGTCAGCGGGTGGTTTGAGCGCTGATCAAAAGGTGAAGGTATTCGAGAGCACGAATTGGCGTGGTACGGGCACGGAGACGCGCGCGGGCGAGCCGTTGGGTTGGACTTGGACGATCACCGGGTCCGAGTCGGCGAAGACGTTGCGGACGTTCAACTGCGCGCGCCACTCGACCTTGTTCTTGAAGAGCTTCAGGCGGTAGCCCGCCCAGAGGTCGATGAATTGGGAGCCGTCGTCGAAGTAGGGATTCGCGACATCCTTGATGGGGACGACGGTGGTGGTGCCGGGGATGGTGAGGCGGGCGTTGGGATAGCCGATCGCGGCCTTGTCCTGCCAGCGGAGGGCCGCGCCGAGGTTGGCGCCTTTCAGCCGTCCTTCCGAGAAGGAGTAATTGCCGACGAAATTTGCGCGGTATTTGCGAATCTCCGGGCTCGAGGAACCCGCGAGCGCCTGCTGAATGAAGTAGACTTGGCCGATGATGGCATCGCGCAGGGGCCCGCCGGCCAAGGTGTCGGTCGCCAGCGGCGTCGAGAGCGGAGTGGTGAGCCGATCGTCGCCGCCCCGGAGACGGGTTCCGGTGGGCACCACGCTGTAATTGTCCACCAGATCCTGGAGCAACTGGCCCATGCGCGGGGCGACGTTGGTCCGCACCGAACTCTGCTGCGCGGCGTTGAAGGACAGCCGCCAGTTGCGGGTGGGATTGTAGGTCAGCTCGAATTCATACCCCTCCGCGGCGAGATCGGTCGTATCGCTGAGGACCAACGACAATCCGCCGCCGCTGTTGTAGGCGGCCGGCGAGGTGGCGGTCTTGGGGATCAAGTTCAGCTCGGCCCGCGTCCGGGCGAAGGGGTTCCAGTAATTGTCCCACTGCTTGAACAGTTTGTTGAAATCCGCGAGCGACATGTATTCCGCCCCCGCCACATACTGTGCGCCGCCCGGTTCGATGACATCGAGGAATCCGTTCTTGTTCTTGTCCGGATCCTCGCCGTTGACCAAGTCGAAGACGCCGTCGCGGTTCTGGTCGTAGTCGTCGAGGTCGGTGAAGAAGGTGCCGAAATTGCGCGCCGCCGCGTTGACATACAGGCCGATGGCCCGGGTGATGCCGGAATAATTGTCGTTCGCCACCACTCCGCGGTAGTGGTTGAGCCGGGCGACGAGCTTGTTGTTCATCAAGCTGACCGTGACGCCGAAGTCCTTGGTCGAGCCCGAGGCGCTCGGCACAGAATTCCCCTGGAAATCGAAGCCGCCCGGGTTGGCGACGAAGTTCTTGGAGTCGCCGTAGTGCAGCGACACGCCCATGCCCTCGCGCAGCCACGGGTTGGGTACCTTGAGCACCAGACCGTAGGCAAAATTGCTTTGCTGGATGACCCGCGAGGGTGCGCCGTCCAAGTTGAACACGTCCGAGGTGACGAGGGGGATGGAATCAAACTGGCGCGGCGGATTCCCGTTGCGCCGGAGGTCCACCTCGTCGCTGCGCCAGCCGAGATTGGCGATCAGGTGGTCCTGGAGGAAATAGCTCTGGGAGTTCACGGCCATCGACGTGGTGACGGTCTTCGTCAGGGTGCCGCCGAACGGCTGGAAGGCCGGGGAAAACTGGCCGACCTGCGTGGTCTCATCGCCCCGCACGGTGGTCGCGGCCGCCTGGGTGGCGGGGTTGCCGACGTTCAGATAGGCGACGGGAATCTGATAATTGGCCGGAAAATCCACCGTGGTGTTGGGCGCCGAGCCGGCGGTCTTGAAGTCGGACAACTTGAAATTGGGGTTCTCGAACGCGTCGCGAAACGGCGCGCTGATGTAGAAGATGCCCGACCATTGGCGTTGAAAGATGGTGGCGTCGCTGGCCTGGAGGTGGAACGCCACGTCGTTGCCGAAGACGAACGGCTTGGTGGTGATGGCGCGGGAATTTTTTTCGTTCCGGTCCCCCAGCGCGGCGAGGTTGTGGCGTCCCAGCCACCGGAAAAGGCCGCCGCGAAATTTTTCGGCAAAGTCGAACTTGGCGAAGGCGGTGGCGCGCATCGCGTCCCGTTGGTCGGTGTTGACCGAGCGATTGGCCGAGGCCGCGTAGTAGTAGAGCCGCCCGAAATTCGGGTTGGTGGGCCCAAAGAGCGCGTTGGGCCCGATGGGAAAGGTGTAGTTGACGTCGATGTCGATCGCCGGCGCGTCGACGGCTACGAAGCTGTCGCGGGTCCACTTCTCCCCGGCATACGCCACCTCGATGCCGTAATTTCCGCTCTGGGAAACCGCCTCCAGCGAATACATCGCCCGGTCGAACGTGTTGCGATAGTTGTCGATCGAGCCGGTGAGCAGATGCCGGTTGAAATCAAAAACGTCGGCGGTCAACAGGCCCTGTTTGGTGAAGCCGTCGTAGGCGGCGAGGGGGATTTCGTTGAGATAGAGATTCCGCACGAGCACCGACTGGGTGGCCCCGGTGAGATTCCGATCCGGGTCGAAGGTCGGGCTGCCCAGGGCAACCCGGCCGCCGGTCCAGCCGGTGTGGACGGCCCGGGCCGCCAAGCCATCGGGGGTCTCGGTGCCGTCGTAAACGGAGGCCCACCCATTACGCTTGAGAAACTTGTCGTAGGTGGTGTCCGGGATCACCGACCCGTTGAGAAACCGGCCGAGATAGCCGGCGTTTCCCCCGAGATTGTTGGTGAAGACGGTGACGAAGGGGTTTTGGACGCGACGACCGGAGGCGTTGGCCACGCCGGGGGTGCCGCCGAAGCCCGCCACGCTGGGCCAGCGGTTGCCGTAGGGATCGTTGAGAAACGTATCGAGGGTTGTGAGTGGGGCGAGGCGGTCCATGGGGACGGCCGCGATGCGGCCCCGTTCGTAGTTCGCGTTGAAAACGAGGTGGTGTGGCGCGAAGGGTTTGAATTTCAGCGCGCCGTATCGCCGCGTGGTGTCCGTATGCGCGGGCTGTTGCATGAACTCCTCCTTGTCCTCGAGGGCGGCGACGCGCAGCGCGAGCTTCTTGGGCACGATCACCTTGTTGAGGTTGACCGAGGCGCGGCGGGAATAGTTGTCGGCGAAATTCTGGGTCGAGACCTGGAAATCGAGCTTCAGCGAATCCCGGAATTCCGCGTTGGAGACACTGTTGTTGATGATGCCGCCGGGTGAGCCCAAGCCGAAGAGGAGCGAGTTCGCGCCGCGGTTGATGTCGATGCGGCCCGAGTTGTAGGCGTCGAACGGGATGTCCGATTGAAAATAGTTGGTCGTGCGCGTCGGCGCCGCCAGGCCGCGCACGCGATTGGCCGACGCCGGATCCTGCCTAGCCTCCGACTGGCTGAGGGTGCCGTCGCCGACGCTGTCCGCGGCCTGAGTGTAGTTGCTCAAGGCGCCGAGGGCGTCGGTATTGGTGGTGTAGGCGAGGACGTCGTTGAGGTTGGTGAGGCCGAGGTCCTCGAGCATCACGTCCGTGACGACCTGTACGGATGTGGCGACGTCCTTCAACTCCGTCCTGACTCGTCCGCCGGCCAGCGTCTGGGACGAATAGTAGCCTTGGTCGGCGGCGGAGCTTACGAGGAAGGGAGACAATTCCACGGTCTCCGCCGGCGTCGCTGGCTGGGCTGGAGAGGGCGGGTTGGGGGCTGGCTGGGCGTGGAGCGGGCTTCCGGCCATGGCCGCGCAAAGCAGAGTGAAGAACGGGGAGCGGGGCGGGCGATTCATCGGAGGGGGGAATGGGGTTTTTGAACGGGGTGAGGGTGGATTCGGCGGTTCAAACCTCGGCGAGGGAGCTGGCGCTGGCGGCGGAGTTTCCTTGCCCGCGGCCTGAGTGCGGTGGTGCGAGAAACGGGATCAGCGTGCGCCCGCCGCCTTTGCCTCCGCGAGAGAAGGCCGGGGCGGCGCAGCGCGATGGCTTTGGGCGGCCGCGAGGGTCGCGCCCAGCCAGGCAAACCACCGCAACGCAGACGGTGTCCGCAAGGCTGGGAGCGTGGTCTGCATGCGCCGGCGGCTCAGAATTCGAACGTCGCGGTCAGGACGTAATTGCGGGGGCGGCGGAGTTCCCAGAGCACGGGGACGATGGCGTTGGTCGTGCCGTAGACGGCGTTGGTGTCGTAGTCGGAGCGCACGAGGCGCGGCGACTGCCAGTTGGGCAGATTCTGGATGTTGAGCTGCGTGCGGAGATTCACGTTGCTGAAGATGCGGCGCTGATAGGACACCATGGCCCCGAGATCCCAGAACTGATCGCCGTGGAGCGGGCGGTCCACGTCGATGCGGCCGTTGGGCACGCCGGCGGCGTTGGTGAGTCGCTGGTAACCGATCGTGTTTTCGCTGCGCCAGCGGAAATTGCCGCCGACGGTCCAGCCTTTGAGCCGGCCCTCGTTGAACACGCGCGTGACGAGACCGTTGAAGGCATACTTGCCGTTGCGCGCGGTGGTGACGCCGTTGAGCGCAACGTCGTCGAGGTAGGTTTTTTCCTGGGCGGCGGTCTGTTGCTCGATGAAGAGGGCGTCCTCGGCGGCCTGGGCCTTGGCGGTGGCCGTGGCGGGATTGAGGTTGAAAATCGAGGAGGCCTGGCCGGCTTCGATCTTGCGGAGTTCACTCGCGAATTTTTTCCAGGTGCCCAGCCCCTGATACTTCGAGTCGGCGTAGAGGTAAGCGCCGACGGCCTCGAGGTGGGTGCCGAGTTTGTTGGTGTTGACGCTGCCGGAGAGCGAGACGCGCCAGTTGCGCGACGGGTTGTAGACGAGATTCATCTCGTAGCCCTCGGCGACGTAGCTCCAGGTGTCCGACGTATTGCCCGTGTCGACGGGATAGCCGCCGGCTTCGGCCAAGTCCTTGAAGTAGGGGTCGCCGGGAACTTTGTAGTTGGTCCGCAGGCGCCCAAGAATGGCGCGGGTGCCGCCGACGCTGCCGTTGGCATTGCGCGACTGATTGTCGGCCGACGTCGTGAATTGGTTTACGCCGAGGGCCAGTCGGCCTTGGAGCAGCGAAAAACGCAGGCCGTAGTCGACGGTTTGGCCGAGGGAATTGGGGGCCGGCCGGCCCAACGGATCGACCCACGAGGCGTTGGGCACCGGCAGAAAATTATTCGATCGGTTGTACGTGAGCGAGAGCCACGGCAGCACGTGGTACACGCCGCCGTAGGTGCGGGATTGGCCGTCGGCCACGATCGAGGGCTGGTCGTTGTAGGGGACGTCCTGTGCGAGGGCGAACGTCCGTTTCAGCGGATCGGTGGCGGAACCGGGGATGGCGGGATGGGCGACGTTGCGCACGGTGGGCACGCCGTAGCTCTTGGTGTCGTCGGCCCGGTAGCCGGCGACGGTCACGAGGCGGCCGTCGAACCAGCGGGCCTGCCAGCCGAGGGAAAAGGCCTTGGAGGTGAATTTGCTTTTGAGCGGATTGAGAAACGAGATGCGGCTGAGATTGAGCGGGGCGGATTCATTGGCCGTTGCCCCGAGCAATTTTCCATAGCTGTTGAGCTGCGCGAGATTGTTTAGCACCTGCACGGAGTCGGGCAGCACGGGCACGTTACCGTTCACGAAATAGGCCCGGGTCTGCAGTCCGTTGCCGGCATTGACCGCATCGCCGGACCAGCCGCCGGACGCCGGCAGGCCGACGGTGGCGAGGTTGAATACGCGCGTGAGATCCTGGTCCGCGTCGGAGCGCGTGGTTTGGTAGAGTCCGGCGAAATTGTGTTTGCCGAACCAGCGGTGGCGCTTGGTCAAATCCAGTTCGTAGGAAAGCGTGGCGCGATATTCGGCCGAACGGTTCTTGATCGGGCGAAACTGCATCTGGGCGTTGTCGGCGTAGGGGACGAGGTAGCCGGGGTTGGGCGAGCCGTCGGGAAGGTAGCGATTGGGATCGATCGTGACGGTCGTGAAAAAATTGGGGGCCTGCGACTGGTTGTAGAGCGCGAGGTTGCCGCCCAATTCGAGGAAGAGTCCCTCGGCGAGTTTCTGTTCGAGCATGAGCTGGCTCCAGCGACCGTGTTGCGCGGACGAGGGATCGTCCCAGGTGCCGCCGTTGAGATTGGTGCTTTTGCTGAGTCCGAACATCGCCCACGGATTCGCCGACTGATAGTTGGGATTCGAGACGCCGCCAAACGTGGCCGCCGAAAGCTGGCCCTGATAGCGGGTGTTGATCATCGGATTCGGGAGATTGAGGCCGACCGTGTAGACTTGGGTATTTCCGCCAATCTGGGCCAGCACGAGGTTGGGATCGAAGTCATTGCGGGAGTCGACGAAGCCATCCGGGTCCACCACGCCGCGGGCGACCGGGATGGGTTTTCCCGTGGCGTCGAGATAGGGGCGCGTCGTGGTCCACGTCTGCCCGGCCGGCACGAAATCGATCGTCGGTTTGCCGGCCGCGGCCCAGCGCAAGGCGCCGCCATCAAAGCCCCAGACCAAACTCGAGGCGTTGGTGCCGAGGGAATAGTTTTCGTGATTGAGCGTGAGCTTCGTGTTCGCCCAGGGCCTGGCCGACACGCTGAGGGTGAGGCGCTCCTGGTTTTTGCCCTCATATTTGCGAAACTCGCGCGCCTCGTCGTGCAGCAAATTGAGGCGGAAACCCAACTTGTCCTTGATGAGCGGCTGATTGTGGTCGATCGCCAAGCGCAGCGAACCGTTGGTGTCGGCCTGCGTCTGCACCTCGGTTTTCCGTCGCTGCAACTGGGCGCGCTTGGTGGAGGTGACCGCCGTGCCCTGGGGATTGCCGACGCCGATCAGGAGAGCATTCGGTCCGAGCGAGAGCGTGATGCGTTCGAGGTTGTAGTTGTCGGTGGGTTCGAGGGCGGTGAAGAAATCGTGGGAGATCGATTGGTTGCCGGC
>CAJAYO010000692.1 GCA_903948415.1 uncultured Opitutia bacterium
CGCCCTAACCCGGATATTTCACACGCACGTTCACCAAATTCTTGGCCCAGAGGGCACGGAGCCCACCCACAGAGGCCACAAAGCGGACAAGGTGTTTGACTCCGTGTCCTCGGTTTGGACCTCTGTGCGCTCTGTGAAAAAGGAATTTCTTGAGGAAAGTGTGCTTGATGCGGGCTAAGGATATTCGCCTATTCACAACGCTCGGGTCCACCCCCGGCGCAGGGGCTGACCGGCAGCCCCAGGCATATCCGGCCGCCCACCACGCTTTCGTCTTCGCCAACTTCAGCCGGTGCTCGGGCTTCAGGGCGTCATCGAGTTCCCGTTTCTCCTCCGAGAGCACTCCTGTTTCGTTTTCCTTGGTGATCAAAGCCCACACCCCCGACGCTTCGAATGGGAAGCCTGAAACCCGGCTAACGCCGTCCCGGGAATCCGACGCACGAGAAAATCCCATAACTCGGCACGCAGTTTCATACAGACAGAGTTGCCGGCTTCGCTGGCCCCGCCTGTGTGTTTCCGGCGGATTCCGATCATACCGCTTTGCGCTTCATCTCCGCCGCGCTTCCCCGCACGTTGGCCGGGCCCAACTCCATGCTGCCTTTCGCCCTCACCATCTTCACCGGCGCGTTCCTCCTCTTCCAGGTCCAGCCGCTCGTCGGCAAATACATCCTGCCCTGGTTCGGCGGCGGGCCCGGCGTGTGGACGACGTGCATGCTGTTTTTCCAGCTGCTCCTCCTCGGCGGCTACGCCTACGCCCACGCCCTCAGCCGCTACCTCAAACCCCGCACCCAGGCGATCGTTCACGGCGTCCTCCTCCTCGCCGCCCTCGCTTCCCTCCCCATCACGCCGAGCGACGCCTGGAAACCCACCGCCACCAGCGATCCCGCCTGGCGCATCCTCGCCCTGCTCACCGCCAGTCTCGGCCTGCCCTACCTCGTGCTCTCGGCCACCGGCCCGCTCCTCCAGGAATGGTTCCGCCGCTCCGCCCCCGGCGCCTCGCCCTACCGGCTCTACGCGCTCTCCAACGTCGGCTCGCTCCTCGCGCTGGTCAGCTATCCGTTTTACTTCGAAACCCATTTCACCCGCCTCGCGCAGGCGCAGTTCTGGTCGTGGGGCCTCGGTTGCTACGCCGCGGGCTGCGGCTTCTGCGCCTGGCGCGTCTGGAAAACGCCCGCCCCCACCACACCCGCCGCCACCACGCCCGCCGCGACCGGACCGGCCGCCGGCATCGCCCGGCCCACCGCCGACCAACGCGCCCTCTGGATCTGCCTGCCGGCCGTCGCCTCCACCCTCCTTCTCGCCGGCACCAACAAAATGTGCCTCGACGTCGCCTCGATTCCGTTTCTCTGGGTCCTGCCGCTCGCCCTGTATCTCCTGTCCTTCATCCTCAGCTTCGACAGCCCGCGCTGGTATTCGCGTTTCTGGTTCACACTCCTGCTCATCGCGGCCGTGGCCGGCGTGTGCCTCGCCCTGTTCGCCGGCGCCGATATGCCCATCATCCACCAGGTCGTCATCTACTCGGCGACCCTGTTTGTCGGCTCCATGATCTGCCACGGGGAACTCTACCGCTTGCGCCCGCACCCGGCCCACCTCACCGCCTTCTACCTGCTGATCGCCGCCGGCGGCGCGCTCGGCGGACTGTTCGTCGCCCTCGTCGCCCCGGCCGTTTTCAACAACTACTACGAACTGCACCTCAGCCTCGCGCTGCTCGGCGGCCTGCTGCTCGGCGTCTCCGTCAAGGACCCCACGGCGCTGACCCCACGGCGCTGGCGCGTGCTCGCGGCCGTGCTCGCCCTCGCCGCGCTCTACGGCACCGATCAGGCGCTCACCGCCGGTCTCGCCTGGCTGCGCACGCGGGCCTACTCGACGTATTCGCCGCTCGAGAATTTCTGGACGGGCACCTCACACGCCGGCCTGCACTGGCCCGTCTGGCTGATCGCCGGGGTGCTCTTCGCCCTCGTCCTGTTCTGGCGGCGCCGTCGCCCCTCCCCACTCAACGGCCATCGCGCCGCGTGCGGCCTGCTCGGCCTCGGTCTCGCCGGCCTGGTCGTGATCCTCGGGGTGCAGATCCGCGACGCCGCCACCGGCACCCTGCTGAGCGCCCGCAATTTCTACGGAGTCCTCTCCGTGCAGGAGTACGGCCAAGGCGACCCCGCCTCCCATTACCATCTCTTGCTCCACGGCCGGATCACCCACGGCATCCAGTTCGCCGCCCCCGACCGCGCCCGCACCCTCACGTCGTATTTCGGCTCGCGTAGCGGCCTCGGCCTCGCCCTCCGTAATTTCCCCCGCCAGCAAAACCAGCGCATCGGCCTCCTCGGTCTCGGCGTCGGCACGGTCGCCGCCTATGGCAAACCCGGTGACTACCTCCGCATCTACGAAATCGACCCGGCGGTGAAGCAAATCGCCGAAAAACCCTTCACCTATCTCGCGACGAGCGCCGCCCGGATCGATCTCGTCATGGGCGACGGCCGCCTGTCGCTGGAACACGAACCGCCGCAGAATTTCGATTTCCTCATCATGGACGCCTTCAGCAGCGACGCCGTGCCCGTCCACCTCCTCACCACCGAGGCCTTCGCCATTTACCTCCGCCACCTCAAGCCCGACGGCGCGATCATCGTGAACATCTCCAACCGCTACCTCGACCTCCGCCCCGTGGTCGAAAACGCCGCCCGCGCCATCGGCTTCCAGTCGCACACGATCGAATGCGAGGACGGTACCGACGACGAAGACGAAGGCGCCTGGTGGCTCTACGGCTCGACGTTTATGGTGCTCAGCCAGAACCGCGCCTTCATGGACAACGATGCCCTGCGCAACGCCGCCAGCCCGCCCTCGTCCGGCCCCAACACCCTGCCGCTCTGGACCGACGACTATTCGAGCATGTTTCGCGTGCTGAAGTGAGCCGCGCCGGAGGTTCATCTCCGCTCGCGGTGCGCTCCTCCCGCCCTCACCGCGCCGCCACGTAAGGCTCGATCGCCCGCAACCCCGCCGTCGCACACGCCGCGTCGCGCTGCGCCGCCTCGGCGAAAAGATACACCGCGTAGCCGCCGAATCCGCCGCCGCAATACTTCCACGCCAGCGCCCCCGGCAAATCGGCCCGCAATTCCGCCATGCCTTCCGCCCGCTGCACCGCATACGACTGACGCACCGCCTCGGCCATACCCGCGAAACTGTTTTGCCACACCGCCGCCCGCGCCGACGCCCCCGCCCGCGCGATGGCGTCGTAGTCCCGCGCACCGCCCACCATCGCCGGCGTATCGTGCTCCGTGCCCGTCCAGTGCAGCGCCATGCGCCCGCGCAGGCACTCGCCGCTCGTCTTCACGTCCAGCACCGGCCGCGGCCCGCTCCGCCACACGCACAGCCCCGTCTCCGCGATCACCGCCGGGTCCTGCCAGCCCACGCCCAGGTCCAGCTCGGAGCCGATGCCGTCCTTGCCGTTGAGCAAAGCCCACGCTCCCGAGCCGCCCAGCCCCGCATTGCGCTCATACGGCCACGCCCGCAACGACACCGTCGGCGAAATCGCGCAGTTCACGATAAACGCCCCCGCCCGCGCCAGCCGCGGCACATCCAGCCAGCCGCCCCCGAAATCCACCCGCAACGGCGCGACTTCGGGCGCCCGGATAAACTTCACGATCTGCGTCGTCGAAATCGGCGGAAACTGCGGCGGCGTCTTCGCCATCACCACATACTTCGCCCCCACCTCCGCACACAACGCCCGCTTCAGCGGCGCGTATTTGTCGTCCTCCGTCACCGCCAAAATATCCGGCCGCAGCCGCAAAAAGTGCTCCTTGAAATCGATGCCTTCGTCCCTGCCTTCGCCCACCACCACCTCGTCCACCATTTCCATCGCCGCGATCAACGCCCGCTTGTGTTCGTCCGGCAGCGAGCTCCGCCGCTGCTTGTGGTGCCACAACACGTCGCTCGACGCGAAACACACCGTCAGGTGATCCCCCAGCGCCCGCGCCTCGCGGAAAAACTGCACATGCCCCGCATGCAAAATATCGTAACAGCCGGAGACGAAGACGCGGATCATGAGGGAGAGAGGAGGGGAGCGATCACCGTGAAAAATGGCCGCCACGCTCGCCGCCCCACCCGCCGCCCGTCAACGCACGATTTCCCCCCCGGCTCGCCCCCGCTCGTTCGCTTTCGTCTTTCGCCCCAGCTCTCTCCCCCCAAGTCCTCCGCCGCCCGGCGTGGGCGACCCAGGACCGCCGATGTGGAAAATCATCACCTGAATGTGTGCGCCCCGCCCTTGTTCCTCCGCCTCCGGCGCGCAAGGTTCCGCCTCACCCCTCCCCGTCATGACCCGCTCGACCCTGTTCCGCCTCCTCGTCTGCGCTTCGCTTGCCTGCCTCGCGCTCTGCCCCGCCCCGCTCCACGCCCAAGCCGCCACCGGCACCATCGAAGGCCGCGTCTTCAACCCGGAAACCGGCGCCTACGTCGAACGCGTCCGCCTCACCGTCGCCGGCACCGCCCTCGAAACGTTCACCGACGCCGATGGTCACTTCCGCCTCGCCGGCGTCCCCGCGGGCCCGGTGCAACTCGCCGCCTTCCGCACCGGCCTCGCCCCCTCCACCACCACCCTCACCGTCGTCGCCGGCTCCACCGCGTCGCACCCGATCAACCTCGCCTCCTCCGTATCCACCGATCCCCTCTCCGCCTCTGCGCCCGGCCGCCCTCCCGGCGATCCGTCCGTCGTCAAACTCTCCGCCTTCGTCGTCGGCTCGCCGTCTCTGGACGGCTCCGCCCTCGCCATCAACGAGCAGCGCTTCGCCTCCGAGATCAAAAACGTCGTTTCCGCCCAGGAGTTCGGCCAGGTCGCCGAAGGCAACGTCGCCGAGATGCTCAAATTCATGCCCGGCGTCTCCATCGACTACGGCGGCGGCAACGCCCGCAACATCTCCCTCGGCGGCGCCCCCAGCGGCAACGTCCCCGTCACCGTCGGCGGCTTCGATCTCTCCAGCGCCGGCGTCGGCGGCACCGGCCGCGCCGCCGCCCTCGACTTCGTTTCGATCAACAACGTCTCCCGCGTCGAGGTCCTCCACTCGCCCACCCCCGAGTCCCCCGGCGCCGCCCTCGCCGGCTCCGTGAATATGGTCCCGCGTTCCGCCTTCGAACGCGCCCGCGCCGAACTCCACGGCAGCCTCTTCCTCATGCTGCGCGACAACGACCGCCACTTCACCAAAACCCCCGGCCCCACCCATGAACCGCGCCGCAAGGTCCACCCCGGTTTCGATTTCGCCTACTCCGTCCCCGTCAACAAACGCTTCGGCTTCACCCTCTCCGCCAACCACGCCACCCAATTTTCCCCCCAGGATTTCGTCCAGCTCACCTGGCGCGGCGCCGGCGCCGCCACCACCGGCGCCGCCCTCCCCCACACCACCCCCGACCAACCCTACCTCTCCGACTTCGCCGTCCGCGACGACCTCAAGGAAACCGGCCGCACCTCCTTCGGCGCCAGCGTCGACTACCGCCTCACCGACCGCGACCGCCTCTCGTTCGCTTTCCAATCCACCCAAAACTACGTCGATTTCTTCGCCCGCACGCTCACGTTCACCATCGGCCGCGTCCTCCCCGGCAACTTCTCCCCCACCTTCACCCGCGGCGACCGCGGCACCGGCGCCGGCAACGTCACGACGCTCAACAACGCCATCAACCGCACCAATCGCACCTACATGCCCACGTTCACGTGGCGCCACACCGGCCCGATCTGGAAAGCCGAGGCCGGCCTCGGCTTCTCGCGCTCCACCAACGCCGACCGCGATATCGATTTCGGCTTCTTCAACAACATGACCGCCGTCCGCAGCAATCTCTCGATCGCCTTCGACGACATCTTCTACCTCCGCCCCGGCCGCATCACCGTCGCCGACGGCGTCACCGGCGCCCCCGTCGATCCCTACCGCCTCGACACCAAGACCGTCTCCAACGCCACCTCGAATCCCCGCGACTCCAGCGACCGCCGCAAGACCGCCTACGTCAACGCCGCCCGCGACTTCCCCTGGCGCGTGCCCTTCACGCTCAAAGCCGGCCTCGATGTCCGCGTCGCCGAGCGCGACACCCGCGGCATGTCCACCACGTTTACGCACACCGGCACCGAGAGCGCCGCCCAGTTCATCGACCGCGATTTCTCCCGGCGCATCCCGCCCTTCGGCTTTCCCCAGATCGACTGGGTCAGCAACACCCAGCTCTACAGCCACTCCGTCGCCAGCCCCGAGCACTTCACCGTCGATGCCAACGCCCGGTATCGCTCCACCGTCAATAATTCCAAATACGCCGAGGAAACCATCTCCTCCGCCTTCCTCCGCGGCGACGCCGCCTTCCTCGACCGCCGCCTGAAAATCGTCACCGGCCTCCGCGCCGAGCAGACCAACGTCGAGGCCGCCGGCCCCCGCAGCGATCCCACCCTCAATTTCCAACGCGACTCCGCCGGCCGCCTCGTCCTCGGCCCCAACGGCCGCCCCGTCGCCCTCGCCACCGACGCCCTCGCCATCTCCCGCCTCACCTTCCTCGACCGCGGCCTCCAGGCCGAAAAGGAATACCTCCGCCTCTTCCCCAGTATCAACGCCAGCTATACGCTCCACGATAACCTCATCGCCCGCGGTGCCTACTACTGGTCCGTCGGCCGGCCCGATTTCAACCAATACGCCGGCGGCGTCACTCTCCCCGACACCTCCGCCGTCGCCAGCGTCAACAACCGCATCACCGTCAACAACCCCGGCGTCAAAGCCTGGACCGCCAAGACCACCAAGGTCCGCCTCGAATATTATTTCGAGCGCGTCGGCCAGCTTTCCCTCGGCGCCTTCCGCCGCGACTTCACAAATTTCTGGAACACCCGCGCCGCCGCCGCCACCCCCGAGCAGCTCGCCCTCTACGAACTCGATCCCGCCACCTACGGCGGCTTCGAAGTCTCCACCCAATACAACGTCCCCGGCATCCTCACCACGACCGGCCTCGAATTCGACTACCGCCAGGCCCTCACCTTTCTCCCCCCCTGGGCGCGCGGCCTGCAGGTCTTCGCCAACGCCTCCTCCGTCCGCGCCACCGGCGAGGGCGCCGACAACTTCGCCGGCTTCATCCCGCGCACCGCCAGCTGGGGCGTCAGCCTCACGCGCGAAACCTACAACGTCCGCATGCACTGGAACTATCGCGGCCGCCAACGCCGCGGCCTCGTCGCCACCGGCGCGTCCATCGGGCCCGGCACCTACAACTGGGGCAACAAGCGCCTCTATATCGACGTGCTCGGCGAATATAATCTCTCCCGCCGCTTCGCCCTCTTCGCGAATCTCCGCAATCTCAACGACGCCACCGAAGACTTCGAAATCGCCGGCCCCAGCACGCCCGCCCACGCCCAATTCCGCCAGCGCACCGACTTCGCCGCCCTCTGGACCTTCGGCCTCAAGGGCAAATTCTGACCCCGCCTGGCCTGCCGCAGAGCGCCGCGCCGCAGCCCTCCCTCCGCCCCGTCGCCCCGCACTCCGCCCCGTCGCCCCGCGCTTCGCGCCCGCGGAACCTCTTCCGTCCGCCCTCTCCCGTCCCCGCCCCACCCCAAGCCATGCCCACCCCTCCCCGTCTCGCCCGCTTCCTCACGCCTCCGTTCGCTCGCGCCCTCCTCTCCTCCCTCGCGCTCCTTCTTTTCCTCACCGCCCCGCTCCCCGCCCAATCCGCCACCGGCGCCATCGCCGGCCGCATCGTCCACGGCACCACCGGACGCTACCTCGTCAACGTCCGCGTCACC
>CAJAYO010000693.1 GCA_903948415.1 uncultured Opitutia bacterium
CTCCGCTCTCAGCTCTGACCTCTCCGCCCTTGGGCCCGAGCTCTCCGCCCTTGGGCCCGAACTCTCCGCCCTTCCCTCCCCGGCCCTCCTCGTTTACCCCGACCGCATCGAGGAAAACCTCCGCCGCATGATCGCCCGCGTCGGCCACCCCTCCCGCCTGCGCCCGCACCTCAAGACCCACAAGCTCCCCCAAGTCATCGCCCTCCAGGTCGCCCTCGGCCTCACCAAAGCCAAGTGCGCCACCATCGCCGAAGCCGAGATGGCCGCGCGCGCCGGCGCCACCGACATCCTCGTCGCCGCCCAACTCGTCGGCCCCAACGTCCCCCGCCTCCTCGCGCTCCAACGCGCCTTTCCCGCCGTCGCGTTCTCCACGATCTGCGACGACCCCGGCGCCCTCGCCGCCCTCGCTGCCGCCGCCCTCGCCGCCGGCACCACCGTCGAAATCCTCCTCGACCTCGACGTCGGCATGGCCCGCACCGGCATCGTCCCCGGACCCGCCGCCGCCGCCCTCTATCGCACGCTCGCCACCACGCCCGGCCTCCGCGCCGGCGGCCTCCACGCCTACGACGGCCATCTCCGCCAACCCGTCCTCGCCGCACGCAGCGCCGCCGCGGCCGCGGGCATCGCGCAGGTCGAAGCCCTCCGCGCCGACCTCCTCGCCCAGCACCTTCCCGTCCCCCGCCTCGTTTTCGGCGGCACGCCCACCTTCCCGGTCCACGCCCCGCGCACCGCGCACGACGCCACCCTCGAGTGCAGCCCCGGCACCTGCGTCCTCTGGGATGCCGGCTACACCGCCGGCCTGCCCGACCTCGATTTCCTCCCCGCCGCCGTCCTCCTCACCCGCGTCATCAGCCGCCCCGGGGCGAACCGCCTCTGCCTCGACCTCGGCCACAAATCCGTCGCCAGCGAAATGCCCCACCCGCGCGCGCTCTTCCCCGCCCTCCCCGACGCCCGCGCCGTCACCCATAGCGAGGAACACCTCGTGATCGAGACCGCCCGCGCCGCCGACTTCCCCGTCGGCACCGCCCTCGCCGCGCTCCCCTGGCACATCTGCCCCACCGTCGCCCTCCACGACCGCGTCCACGTCATCCGCGCCGGCCGTATCAGCGAAGAGTGGACCGTCACCGCCCGCGCCCGCCGCCTCACCCTTTAAACTACGTTCCGCCCGGGCCTCGGGGTCTTCACGCCCCGACACCCGCCCGCGCCTCGCCGATCAGGCGAGGCCCGCACACCCACACCCCGCCCTCACCCCTCCGAAAAATCAGCGCAGATTCGCGGTTCCCCACTCCGCCGTTTTCCGACCCCGTGACCTCCCCCTCGCCCCTCGCGCTCCTCCTCCTCGCCCTCGCCGCCATCGCCCTCCTCGTCGCGCTGGTCACCTGGCGCAAACTCAACGCCTTCGTCGCCCTCCTGATCGCCGCGCTCGTCGTCGGCCTCGGCGCCGGCCTGGCCCCGCTCGCCGCCCTCAAAGCCTTCCAGGACGGTCTCGGCGCCACCCTCGGCGGTATCGCCGCCGTCATCGCCCTCGGTGCGATGCTCGGCAAACTCCTCGCCGAATCCGGCGGCGCCGCCGTCCTCGCCGAACGTTTCAGCGCCTTCTTCGGACCCACCCGCGCCATCGCCTGCATCATCGCCCTCGCCCTCGTCGTCGGCCTCGTCACTTGGTTCACCGTCGGCCTCCTCCTGCTCCTGCCCGTGCTCAACTCCCTCACGCACGACCCCCCACGCCCGTTCCTCCTCCTCGCCCTCCCCCTCGTCGCCTTCCTCTCGATGATGCACGGCCTCACGCCGCCGCACCCCGGCCCCGTGGTCGCCGTCGACGCCCTCGGCGCCAACCCCGGCCTCGTCCTCGCCCTCGCGTTTGCCGCCGGCATCCCCGCCGCCTTCCTCGCCGGCCCCGTCTTCGCCCGCTGGATTTCCCCGCGCCTCGCCGTCGCCACCCCGCCGCTCGCGTCGGCCGCGGCCCTCGCCCGCCCGCGGCCCCGGTTTTCCCACACGGCTTTCGTCATCGCCCTCCCCATCGGGCTCATGCTGCTCGCCTCCGCCGCCGAGCTCACTCTCCCCGCCGCCCACGCCGCGCGCACGACCCTCGCGTTTCTCGGCCACCCCGTCACCGCCCTCGCCCTCGCCCTCTTCGCCGCCTTCGCGTTGCTCGGCCGCGCCGCGCAGTTCACCCGCCCGCAGCTCCTCGGCTTCACCGAGCAAAGCGTGGCCAGCATCGGCCTCACGCTCCTGGTCGTCGGTGCCGGGGGCGGCTTCGCCCGCGTCCTCCGCGAAGCCGGCGTTGCCCAAGCCCTCGGCACCCTCGCCGGCGATCTCCACCTCCCCCCGCTCCTCTACGCCTGGCTCGTCGCCGCCTTCATCCGCGTCGCCACCGGCTCCGCCACCGTCGCCATCACCACCGCCGCCGGCCTCCTCGCCCCGCTCCTCGCCACACACCCGGAGATCAACCGCGAACTTCTCGTCCTCGCCCTCGGCTTCGGCTCCCTCGTCCTCTCCCACCTCAACGACGGCGGCTTCTGGATCGTGAAGGACTGCCTCGGCCTCACCGTCGGCCAAACCCTCCGCACCTGGACCGTCACCGAGACTCTCCTCGGCGTCGCCGGCCTCGCCTTCACCCTCCTCCTCAGCCTCTTTCTCTAACTCACTTTCGTGAAGAATTTCTTGTCACAGGGCGCACAGAGTTCCGATCCAGAGCACACGGAGCCAAACACCTTTTCTGCTCTGTGCTCTCTGTGGCTCGGCTCCGTGTCCTCTGTGCCTCCTGCCTTGTTTGTTCTCGCATGATTTAACTGGCCCGGTCCGTCGCGCCTCCCGCACCGCTTTACGGCCATCTCCGTTTCTCTCCGTCCCTCCTTCGCTCCTTCTTCCGTGTCTTCACTTCCCCTGATCTTCGACGCCCACCTCGACCTCGCGCTCAACGCCCTCGAGTGGAACCGCGACCTCACGCGTCCCCTCGCCGAGATCCGTCAGCGCGAGGCCCACCTCCGCGACAAACCCGACCGCGGCCACGGCACCGTCTGCCTCCCCGAACTCCGCCGCGCGCGCATCGGCGTCTGCGTCGCCACCCAACTCGCCCGCCTCGAGCACGACGCCTACAGCCCCGTCTTCGGCTGGCGCTCGCCCGCCCAAGCCTGGGCCATGACCCAGGCCCAGCTCGCCTGGTATCGCGCCATGGAGGAAGCCGGCGAGATGACCCCCATTCGCTCCCGCGCCGAACTCGCCGCCCACCTCGCCCGCTGGCAACCCGCCCTCGCCTCCGCCGATCCCTCCGCCACCGCCGCCCTCCCCGTCGGCTACCTCCGCAGCCTCGAAGGCGCCGACTCCCTCCTCACGCCCGCCCATCTCGCCCGCGCCCACGCCGACGGCCTCCGCGCCCTCGGCCCCGCCCACTATGGCCCCGGCGTCTACGCCCAGGGCACCAGCTCCACCGGCCCGTTCCCCGCCCGCGGCCTCGACCTCCTTCGCGCCGCCGACGACCTCGGCCTCATCCTCGACGTCACCCACCTCAGCGACGAGTGCTTCTGGCAAGCCCTCGACCGCTACCGCGGCCCCGTCTGGGCCAGTCACCACAATTCCCGTACGCTCGTCCCGCACCAACGCCAGCTCGCCGACGACCAGTTTCGCGCCCTCGCCGCCCGCGGCGCCGTCGTCGGCGTCTGCCTCGATGCCTGGATGATGGTGCCAAGTTGGATACGTGGCCAAACCACCCCGCAGTCCGCCCACCTCCACCTCCGCTCCCTCGTCGACCACCTCGATCACTATTGCCAACTCGTCGGTCACGCGCGGTCCGTCGGCCTGGGCAGCGACCTCGACGGCGCCTTCGGCACCGAGCAAACCCCGCTCGACCTCGATTCGATCGCCGACCTCCAAAAACTCCCCGACCTCCTCCGTGCC
>CAJAYO010000694.1 GCA_903948415.1 uncultured Opitutia bacterium
CCTCAACGTCGCCACCATGATGGGCCTCCTCCTCGCCGTCGGCATGGTCGTCGATAACTCCATCGTCATCGTCGAAAACATCTACCGCCTGCGCCAGGAGGGCCTCGAAGCCACCCGCGCCTCCATCGTCGGCGCCGGCGAAGTCGGCCTCGCCGTCGTCATGTCCACCTTCACTTCGATCGTCGTCTTCCTCCCGCTGATTTTGATGAAGGGCGGCGGCGATTTCTCGTTCTGGATGCTGCGCCTCGGCCTGCCCGTCATCGCCTCGCTCCTCGCCTCGCTCCTCATCGCGTTGATCTTCGTGCCTCTCGCCGCCCAACGCCTCTCGCGCGGCCGGCAACACCCCGAGTTGCGCGTCATCACCTGGGTGCGCGACCGCTACGTCGCCGCCCTCCACTGGGTGCTCCACCATCGCATCGAGACCCTCCTCGTCGTCGTCGCCGCCATGGCGACCCTCCCCTACGCCCAAAGCAAAATCCGCATGCCCACCGGCGGCCTGGGCGGCAGCGGCGAGACCACCTTCTATCTCTACTTCAATCTCCCGACCGGCGGAACCATGGAGCGCGCCGACGCCTTTTTCACCCAGGTCGAAGCGTTCCTCACCGCCAACGCCACGCGCTACAACTTCGATCGCATGGAGACCCGCTTCAGCTACAACAACGGCCGCATCCAGCTCCGCCTCCGCGACGACACCAGCCAGCAATGGTTCATCAGCGCGTGGAACTCCTTCGTCCGCACCGACCTCGCCCGCCGCGTGCAAGGGCTCTTCAATATTCAACCGAAGCCCGCCCCCATGGACCGCAGCGATATCGAAGCCGATTTTCGGGAAAAATTCAAAATGCCCGCCGGCATCACCCAACTCGGCCGTCCGACGGGCGGCGGCGGCAACACCGAAAGCGGTATGTCGATCAACCTCTACGGCGAAGACACCGGCACCCTCCTCCAGATCGCCGAAGAAGCCGTCCGCCGCCTCCGTGGCATCCCCGGTCTCCTCGCCGTCGACATCGACACCGAACGCGGCGGCCAGGAACTCCAGGTCCAACTCGACCGCGACCGCGCCCGCCGGCTCGGCATCGACCCCCGCTCCGTTTCCAGCGGCATCGGCTACACCATGCGCGGCCAGGAGGTCGGCCGCTTCCCCGGCCCCGACGGCCGCGAACTCCGCATCTTCGCCCAACTCGGCGAAGCCGATCGCGCCGGGCTCGACGACGTCCGCGGCATGACCTTCCGCTCCGACACCGGCATCGAGATCCCCCTCGAGACCCTCGCCGATCTCCGCGTCTCCCGCACCCTCGGCCAGATCCGCCGCGAGGGCCGCCAGACGATGATCCAGATCACCGCCAAAGCCCCCCGCGCCGATTCGCGCCGCCTCTTCGAGGCCGTGGACAAAGCCATGGCCGATTTCGAAATGCCCCGCGGTTACCGCTGGGACAAAGGTCGCGAATTCCGCGAAGCCTCCGAGCAGGAAAAAGCCATGCTGTTCGCCGGCGCTCTCGCCATCACCTTCGTGTTTCTCCTCATGGGCCTGCTCTTCGAATCCTTCGTTCTGCCCCTCGCCGTCATCATCGCCGTGCCGTTCGCCTACCTCGGCGTCG
>CAJAYO010000695.1 GCA_903948415.1 uncultured Opitutia bacterium
CCCGGCACCGAAGACGCCGCGCTCCTGATCACCCTGCCCCCCGGCGCCTACACCGCCAAAATCGAAGGCAAAAACGCCGCCTCCGGCGTCGCCCTCCTCGAAATCTACGAGGTGCCATAGTCGCTGCCGGGCCACGTCCCCCGCCGCATCTTGACAGCCTAAAAAAGGAGGCATCACGATACTTTCATGAGAACGACGGTCACCCTCGATCCCGACGTCGAACAACGGCTCCGTCACGCGAGCCACGGCTCCAAGGAGAACTTCAACGCAGCGCTCAACGACGGTTTGCGCCGCGGCCTCGCGCACCTCGCGCCCGCCGTCGCGGTCACGCCGTTCGTCGTCAACGCTCGTCCCATGGGCCTGCGCACCGGCCGGGATCCCGCGCGACTGCACGATCTCGCCGATGACCTCGCAGCCGAGACCTTTGCCGTCACGACCCGCAAGCTCCGCAAGGCGTTGAAAAAATGATCGTCCCTGACGCCAACCGGCTCCCCGACGCCTACGACGCCCAGAGCCCCTTTCACCAGGCCGCTTCGCGTTGGTGGGCGGCCCTCCTCTCCGGGGTCAAACCGGTCGGCCTTTGCCCCGTCGTGGTTTTCGCGTTCCTCCGTTTGTCCACCCACGGGAAAGTGTTCGAGCACCCGCTGACCATGAACGAAGCCTGCGAGCGCATCGCGTCGTGGCTGGCCCGACCCAATGTTCGCCTCCTCGTCGCCGGCCCCAGCCACGTCGAAGCCGTCTGCGGGCTGCTGACCAAAGCGGGCACCGCCGGCCATCTCGTGACCGCCGCCCCAATCGCCGCCGTGGCATTGGAGTATGGCGCCTCGGTTCACACCGCCGACACTGGCTTCGACCGCCTCACCGGCGTCAGCTGGAAAAATCCTTTGCTGCGATAACCTCAATCACCGCAGGTTAGCGTTCCCCCAAAAAATCCCTCCACCCCATGCCCTCCCTCCGTCACCTCCTCTCTCCGTCGCTCCTGCTCTCGTTCTCCCTCGTCCTCTCGCTCGCCCCCGCCCTCCGTGCGGCCCCCGCCACCTCCCTCTTCGACGGCCACTCCCTCGCCGGCTGGGAAGGCGACGCGAAATGGTGGCGCGTCGCCGACGGCGCCCTCACCGGCGGCTCCACCACCGAAAAAGTCCCCCGCAACTTCTTCCTCGCGACCACCCGCTCCTTCCAAAACTTCGAGCTCCGCCTGCAGCTCAAGCTCACCGGCGTCCCCAACACCGGCATGATCAACAGCGGCGTGCAGATCCGCAGCCTCCGCGTTCCCGCCGACACCGAGATGTCCGGCTACCAGGTCGACGCCGGCGACAAATGGTGGGGCAAACTCTACGACGAATCCCGCCGCAACAAAGTCATCGCCGAACCCCTCGACGCCGTCGCCGCCGATGCCGCCGTGAAAAAAGGCGATTGGAACGACTACCGCATCCGCACCGAGGGCCCCCGCATCCGCGCCTGGATCAACGGCGTCCCCACCGTCGACTACACCGAGGCCGATCCCGCCATCGCGGCCGACGGCCAGATCGCCCTCCAAATTCACAGCGGCGGCATCGCCCTCGTCCAAGTCAAAGACGTCACCGTCGAAGAACTCCCGCCCACCCCCGGCGCGCCCACCTGGGATAAGGTCGGCCACCCGAAGCCGCGCGACCCCAACGCGAAAAAGAAAAAAGCCGCGCCCGCAGCGACGCCCGCAACCAAGTAGGCCGCGCACCTCTCCCGCCAAGTCCTCGTCACGCGGCGCTCTTTCGCGCCGCCCTCACCGCCGTTCGCGGTAATGCGATGGCGTCACCCCCACGCAGCGCACAAACGCCCGCGTAAACACATCGTTGCTCCGGTAGCCGACGCTCGCCGCGATGTGCTCCAGTTTGTGCTCGGTCGTCTCCAACAACCCCTGCGCCCGGCGTATTCGCATGTAGGTGACATGCTCCATCGGCGTGCGGCCAAACTCTTGCCGGCACAACCGCCGCAGATGCTCCGCGCTCATATGACAGCGCTCCGCCAGCGAACTCAGCTTCCAGTCGTGAGCGAGATCGTGGGCGACCACCTCCCAAAGCCGCCCCACGCGCGAATCGCTGTGCCACGGCCGCGCCGCGCGCAACGCCAGTCCGTGCAGCAGGCTGACCCAGTGATGCAGCTGCGCCGCGTCCCGTTCCCCATCCCATTCCCGGCGCAACCCCCGCAGCACGTGGCCAAATTCCTCCGCGCCTGAACGCAGGCGCAGCGGGGACGACGCGCCCACGAGCGGACTCACCCACGACGGTTCGTCATAGCGCACCCACGCAAAGACCCACCGCTGGCCCGGCGTGGCCACCAGTGCATTCAAGACCCGCGGCGGCGCGAGACACATCATGCCGGGACCGATC
>CAJAYO010000696.1 GCA_903948415.1 uncultured Opitutia bacterium
GCGGGCATGACGTTGCGGTCTTTGCGGTCGAGCTTGTGGAGTTTCGCGACGTACCCGAGCTGGCCGATGATATCGAGGGTGTTGCCGCTCATCGGGCCGTCGGTGCCGAGGCCGACCCGGAGGCCCTCGTCGGCCATTTTCAGCGCGGGCGAGACGCCTTTGGCGGACTTGATGTTGGCGACCATGTTGTGCGCGATGCCGACATCGCGGGCTTTCAGGAGCGCGATGTCGGAGTCGGTCACGAAAATGCAGTGGGCGGCGACGAGGCGGCGGTTGAGGAGACCGAGGGAGTCGAGGTATTCGACGGGCGTCTGGTTGCGCTCTTTGCGAAGGGTCGCGACCTCGTCGGGCATTTCGGCGACGTGCATGAGCACGGGCAGATCGAGTTCGGCGGAGAGTTCGGCGACCTGGCGGAGATGGTCGGCATCGAGCGAGTAAGGCGCATGCGGCGCGAGGGCGGGGGTGATGAGCGGATCGTTGCGGTAGGCGGCGGCAAACTTCCGGGCGTAGGCGAGACCGCCGTAGGGCTCGGGCGAATCGGGCGTGGGAAAATTCAGGATACTCTCGCCGAGGACGCCGCGGATGCCGATCTGTTTGGCGGCGCGGGCGACCTCGTCCTCGAAGTAATACATGTCGACGGCCATCGTGACGCCGCCCTCGACCATCTCGATGAAGCCGTGCAGGGCGCCCCAATAGACCAGTTCGCGGTCGATGAGGTTTTTCTCGAGCGGGAAAATGAGGCGGCGCAGGCGGTCGGGCACATCGTCGCCGAGGCCGCGGAAGACGGTCATCGAGGCGTGCGTGTGGGTGTTGATCATGCCGGGCATCACGATGTCGCCCCGGGCGTCGATGGTTTTCGGGGCGGTGAACTGGGCGGCGAGCGCGGCGGGCCCGACGGCGATGATGCGGGCGTCGCGGATGATGACGGCGCCGTCCGCGATGATGTCGCGGCGCGCGTTCATCGTCACGAGGTGGGCGTGGGTGATAATGAGGTCGGCCGGCTGGAGCGCGACCGCGGCGGACCGCGCGGGTGGCGCCGCGAGCCCCGCGGTCAGGACAAGGCTGAGGAAGAAAGGAGAACGGAGGGTGATCACGGCACGGCCAGCAAGGGAGCGCCGGCCGTGCCCGCCAAGCCCAGAAAGCGGGCGCCCGCCGGTCCGGCCGGACCGGCGGGCGGGCCAGGCTGGCGCGCCGGCGGGCGATTTTAAGAAATCGGCAACCCGCTGGTTCGTCGGGCCGGCGCCGGCGGAGGCCGAGCCCGGCTTGCGATCCGCGGCGAATGTGTCGACTTGGTGACGATCCTCCCACCCTGCCGACCGATGGACACACCCGACCCTGTGCTGCAACGTCAACTGCCGCTGATCGCGAAAATCATTTCCGACGAGACCTGGCTCGAGGGCGAGCGCCGCGGCCAACCCGTGGCGCACAAAGATCCGGTCGTGCAGGACAAGGTTTGCCTCGTCGTGTTGGCGATGGGCCAGGAGATGCGCCAACAGGTGATGCGCGAAATGGCCGCCGAGCGCCAATCCCGGGTGGGAACCCTGGAAGAGCCGCCGGCGCGCCGCGACGTCGCGGCCTGAGCCGGTGACGTCCGGCGTTCGCGGGGGATTGATCGTTCGGTCGCGTCAGCGCGAACAAAGCGCGACGAAGGCCTCGTAAAAACGGGCGTCGTCGAGGCGTTTTTGAATGCGGGCGCGGCGCTCGCCGTGGCCGGGTTCGTGGCCGGCGTCCCAGCTGAGCATGTCGCCGTAGTTGGCGCCACGGTGGAGGTTCACCTCGACGAAGTAATCGTCGAAGCGCGTGACGAGGGACTCGTCGAGCCAGGTGGCGGCGGCGACCTCGTCCCACATGGGGCGGTTGCGCTGGCCGAAGCGGTCGAGGTAGCGCGCGAGGGGCGTATCGGCGCGGGCGATGCGGGTGAAGAGGTCCGGCGTGGCGCGCGTGTGGTTGGAAACATCGATGGGCGAGCAGGTGACGCGTGACCACGGGGCGCGGAGGACGGTGTGCGCGGCCTCGGCGTCGAAGCGGATGTTGAATTCGCGGCGCGGGGTGTGGCGGAATTCGCGGGCCTCGGTCAGCGGGTGGAACGAGCCGCCCATGAAGTGGAGTTCGCGCACGAGTTCGGGCAGGCGCGGCTCGAGCGCGAGGGCCAGGGCGAGGTCGGTGAGCGGGGCGGCGCACCAGAGGGTGATTTCGCCGGGGTGGGCGCGGGCCTGGCGGACGAGGAAGGCGGCGGCGGTTTCGGCGGCGGGGAGCGTGGTGGGATTGCCCTCGACGAGGTCGGGCGTGTGGCGCGGGTCGGCCCACTTGCCGGGCCGGGCGAGGTCCCAGGCGCCGTTGTAGACGAGTTTGCCGTGGGCTTTTTCCCAGGCGGCGGTGGCGGCGGGCGTGGCCACGAGGGGCATTTCGGCGCCGGGCACGACGGGGATATCGGTGCGGCCGATGATTTCGAGGAAACGCAGCGCGTGGCGCACCTGCTGGTCGCGCCAGTGGTCGCCGGTGGGCACGCAGATCCCGAGCACCTCGACGTCGGGCGACTGGACGAGGAGCGCGACGGACTGGAGGTTGGTCGTGGCGGGGCCGAGGGTGTCCTGATCGATGATGACTTTGCGGCGCATGGAGGAAAAGTTGGCGTTGCGTCGCGCGACGGGCGGCGGCTCAACGTTGGGGGTGGACTATCTGAGCCTCATCGACCGGAGCAAGCTGCACTACAAACGAAGCGACGTGACGCCGATCTTCGCGGAGCCGGCGGCGTTCGCGGCGCTCGTGGACGACCTGCTCGCGCCGTGGCGCGGCGAACAAATCGAGCGCGTCGTGGGGACGGACGCGCTGGGCTTCGTGGTCGGCACGGCGCTCGCGTTGAGGCTGGGCGTGGGTTTCGTGCCGGTGCGCAAAGGCGGCAAACTCCCGGTGGCGAAGGAAAGCACGCGGTTCAACGACTACTCGGGCGCGGAGAAAGTCTTCGAGTTGCGGGCGAATCCCTGGCCGGCGGGCACGCGCGTGCTGCTGACCGACGAGTGGATCGAGACAGGGGGGACGGCGAAGGCCGCGGTGGAGTTGATCGAGCGGGCCGGCGGCGTGGTGGTGGGGATTGCGGCGATCGCGTTTCGCAAAAACGACAAGACCGCCGCGCTGTGGGCGAAGTATCGCTGCCACGGCGTGTGGCCGGAGCAAGTGTGACGGCGGGGCGAATGGCCTCTGCGATCGGATGGGGCGGTGATCGCACCGCATAAGAAAACGTTAATGTAGCCTGCGGCGGTTTCTAACCATCGGCGGTGTAAGGTGGGGGCATGGACTCCCCGTTTTCTGTCCGCCGGAACGCGACCCCGATAGGCGAGCGCAGCCAAAGCGGCCGCCCTTTGTCAGGGAACGTCGTTCGCCGGTGAACGCCCCTCCCTCCCCGCCCACAGACTGCCGCCTCGCGCCCGGTGCCGGGCCAAATCTGGCCGTGATCGGGACGCCGACCTATGCGAAATGCACCCTGCGTCTCACCGGGCACGCCTGCGAAGGCTGTGCCCTGAAACTGGAGCGCAAGGCGGAAGCCATTCCCGGTGTGCGGCGCGCCAACGCCACGTTCCTCGGGGGCGGCACGATGAACATTTCCTTTGACCGGCGCGTGCTCGACGCACCGCAGGTCGAGGTGAAACTCAAGGCGGCCGGCGCGCCCGTGAAGCCGTTCTCCGCCGACGAGGTCGTCCCGACCGGCTGGCGGTCGTGGCTGCACGGCGATCGTCGGGCCATCACGTTCACGGCCGCGACGCTGCTTTTCATGCTGCTCGGTTGGCTGAGCACGCGCTATCTCCCGCCCACCCCGGAAGTCGGCATCGCCTACTATGTGTTGGCGTATGTCACCGGCGGATTTTTCGGCGTGCAGGCCGGGTGGCAATCGCTCCGGCAGGCGACCGTGGATGTGGATCTGCTGATGGTGCTGGCCGCGCTCGGCGCCGCCTTTGTCGGCGCACCGTTCGAAGGCGCGATGCTGCTGTTTCTGTTTTCCCTCTCAAATGTATTGCAGGCCTACGCCATCGACCGGACCCGCCGGGCGCTCAGTTCGCTCATGAAACTGCGCCCGACCCAGGCGCTCTGCCGGCGCGGCGGCGAAACGCGCCTCCGGCCCATCGGGGAGTTGGTCGTCGGCGATGTGCTGATCGTTCGTCCGGGCGAGAGCATCGCGCTCGACGGGGTCGTGACCGAGGGCGCCAGCACGCTCGACGAAGCCATGCTGACCGGAGAATCCATGCCGGTGTCCAAATCGGTCGGCAGCGCCGTCTTCGGCGGCACCATGAACCAGACCGGCAGCCTGGAAATCCGCGTGAGCAAACTCGCGCAGGACTCCACCATCGCCCGACTCATCCAGCTCGTCGAACAGGCGCAGGGCGAGAAGGCCAACACCCAGCGTTTCTTGGAAAAAGCGGAGCAGACCTACGCCCTCAGCGTAATCGCGCTCACCGCGGGTCTGGTCCTCATCCCGTGGCTCGTCTTTCACGGCAATTTTCACGACGTGTTTTACCGCGCGATGACCGTGATGGTCGTCGCGTCGCCCTGCGCTCTGATCATCAGCACGCCCGCGTCGATCCTCTCGGCCATCGGGGGCGCGGCGCGGCGCGGTATTCTCTTCAAAGGCGGGGCGCACCTCGAACGCATGGCGACGATCAAGGTGTTTGCCTTCGACAAGACCGGCACGCTCACGCGCGGCAAACCCCAGGTCACCGACATCATCGCCGGCGGGGTGGTGCAGGCTTTGCCCGGCGAACTCGGCCGCGGGGCGCTCGAGTTGCTGCGGCTCACCGCGGCCGTCGAGACGCGCTCCGAGCACCCCTTGGCGCGCGCCATCGTCAACGCCGCCGCGGACCTCAAGCTGGAGTTGCCCGAGTGCACCGCGTTCCAATCGGTCTCCGGCAAAGGTGCCGTCGCGACCTTGAATCAACGCCGCGTCGCGGTCGGCAGCGCCGCGTATTTCCAGACGCTGCGCTGCACCGGGCTCACCGACGCGGAAGCGAGCCTCGGGGTGCTGCAGGACGCGGGAAAGACCTGCGTGCTCATCGGCGAAATCAGCCCCGACGGCGAGGCCGCCCAGATCCTCGGCGTCATCGCCGTCGCCGATGTCGTGCGGCCCGAGGCGGCCGCCGTGATCGCCCGCCTGCACAAACTCGGCGTCAAACGGATCGCGATGCTGACCGGCGACCACCGCCGCGTCGCCGAAGCGATCGCGCGCTCCGTCGGAGTCGACGAAGTGCACGCGCAGTTGTTGCCCGAGGACAAGGTCCGCGTGATCCGCCAGCTCCGCGATCTCGGCCCCGTCGCGATGGTGGGCGATGGCATCAACGATGCGCCGGCCCTGGCGGCGGCCGACATCGGCATTGCGATGGGCGCGGGTGGCACCGACGTGGCGATGGAGACCGCGGATGTCGTCCTGATGAACGACCAGTTGCACAACATCGCGCTCGCCCTCGATGTCAGCCGGCGCGCCCGGCGCGTCGTCGCGCAAAATCTCACCTTCGCCCTCGGGGTGATTGTCGTGATGGTGATCGCCACGCTGGTGGGCCGCGTGCCGCTGCCCCTGGGCGTCGTCATGCACGAAGGCAGCACGGTGCTCGTGTGCCTGAACGGCCTCCGCCTCCTGCTCATCCGCCCGGCGGTGCCGGGCCCGGCATAACGCATCTCCCGCCTCACCGCCCCGCCATGCGCATCCTCGTCATCGAAAACGAACTCCCGCTCGCCGGTCACATCACCCGCACCCTCGCGCGCTGTGGTCACAGCCTCAGTGCGCAGCCCGACGGCGCGCTGGGCCTGCAAACCGCCCTGACGCAACGGCCCGACCTCGTCGTCGTCGATCTGCAAACGGTCCACGGCCGCGCCTTCACCGGCCAGATCCGCCGGATTCGTTCCGCGTCCCGGGTGCTCCTGCTCACCGGGAAAAGCGGAGCCGATCCCCGATTCAGCGGCGCGCCGTCGGGGACGACCGACGTGCTGACGAAGCCGTTTGCCATGACCGAACTCGTCAACCGCGTGGAAGTTCTCGGCCGCACCGTGCCCACCGATGCCGGAGGCGGACGCCTGGAAGTGGCCGATCTCCGTCTGGAGGTCCGGCGCCGCCTGATCGAGCGGGCCGGAAAAACCACCGCGCTCCCCCGCCGCGAATTCGAACTCCTGCATATTCTGATGCGCGAACCGGGGCGCGTGTTCTCCCGCACCGAACTCTGTGAACGCATCTGGCAGCGCGACCACGCTTACGGCTCCCGCACGGTCGAGGTCTTCATCTCGCGGCTCCGCCGGAAAGTAGACCGCGGCTCCATCGCCCCCCTTATCCAAACGGTGCGGGCCGTCGGTTACGCCATCGGTGCACCGGGTTATTTCAACCGCGTCCCAACGACCCATGCCTGACCCCGCCGGACCCGGTCGGCCGGGGACCGACGGCCCAAATAAGAAGAGTTTAACCCCCATCCCGTGCCTTTCTCACGCGGCTGCGCGTACACTCCGCCCATGAAAAAAATCCTCGTCTACGACCTCTCGCTCCGGATTTTTCATGCGGCGTTTGCGGCCTCGCTGACGGCGGCGCTCGTGCTGGCGCTGGTGGTGGACAAACACAGCGCGCTGTTCGCCTGGCACATTCTGTTTGGCCTCGCGGCGGGGTTTCTCCTCCTGCTGCGGATCGTACTGGGGCTCGTCGGCTCGCGTTACGCCCGGTTTGCCCACCTGCCGGTCCGGCCCACCCAGGTCTTCGCCTATGGGCGCGGACTGTTGAATGGGCAGGGGACGCGACACGCCGGGCACAACCCGGGTTCGGCCTGGGCCGCGCTGGCGATGTTCAGTCTGGTGCCGGCACTCCTCGCCACAGGCTGGTGGGCCGGCCGCGAGCCGTGGGAGGACGTGCACGGGTTTCTCGCGTATGCCCTGATCGCGGTCATCGGCGTCCACCTGGCCGGCCTCGTGTGGCACACCCTCCAGCACCGGGAAAACATCGCGATGGCGATGCTCTCGGGCCGGAAAGTGGGCCGGCCGGAGGACGCGATCGCGTCGTCCCAGCCCGCCTGGGCCCTGGTGTTCGTCGTCGCGGCGACGGCGTGGATCGGCGGTCTGTTTACGAACCACCGCGCGGGCGCAACGAGCATCCGGCTGCCGTTGACGAGCGTCACGGTTCCGCTGGGCGAAGGCCACGCGGGAGAAAAAACGCGCTCCGACGGCAAGCGGAAGCACCGCGACGACCACTGAACTTTTATGAAAACCATTCACGCCCTCCTGCACCGCCTCACGTGGCTCAACTTGCCGGCCGCCCTGCTCCTCGGGCTGCTGCAGCGCACGCCGGTCCTGCGCATCGTCGCCGCCGCGGCGGACCGGCTCACCGGCGCACCGCTCGGAGCGGTCATCCGTGCCGCGACCGTGAGCGCCGCCTCGCTCGGCGCGATGCACACGCTGGTCGGCGCGACTACGCTCATCACCAACCAGCCCAGTCCGCTCGCCGCCAAGGTCGGCACCGCCATCACCGCCGTCGCCTTCGGCATCAACGGGCCCGGCGTCGGTCAACCGGGCTCCTGGGTTGTCGGCGGCTCGATTCCCCCGGGACTGAATTTCTCGGGGCTCACCGCGCCCGCCACCATCAACATCGCCAACCTCGTGCTCACCGGCACGCCCACCGCGAGCGGTAACTTCACCGTCACGTTGCAGGGCTGGGAAGACAAGAACCGCAAAGGCAACGGGTCGCCGATCTACACCTATCTCATCAACGTGACCGCCGGCGTCGCGGCCACCGCCCCGACCTTCACGACCCAACCCACGGGCCAGACCCTCGCGGCCGGCAGCTCCGCCACGTTCTCCGCCGCCGCGACCGGGACCCCGCCGCCGACCTTTCAGTGGGCAAAAAACGGCACGGCCATCGCCGGCGCGACCAACCCCGTCTACACGCTGACCGGCGTGCAGAGCGCCGACGCCGGCCTCTACACCGCCATCGCCACCAACTCCGCCGGCAGCGCCACCAGCAACGCAGCGCAGCTCACCGTCACGGTCGCGAACCCAGCGGTGGCGCCCGCGTTCACCACCCAGCCGGCCGCACAATCCGTCACCGTCGGCACCGGCTTCACGTTTTCCGCCGCCGCCAGCGGCACCCCGGCTCCGACGTATCAATGGATGAAAGACAGCAGTTCGATCGCAGGCGCGACGACGGCGACCTATGCCATGGCGAGCGCCGCGCTCGCGGACACCGGGCTCTACACGGTGGTGGCCAGCAATTCCGCCGGCACCGCCACGAGCACGGCCGCCGCCCTCAACGTGACGCCTCCCGGCGCCCCGCCCACGGACTTCGGCCGCCTCATCAACCTCTCCATTCTCACCAACGCCGGCCCGGGCGCCAGCGTCCTCACCATGGGCGCCGTCATCGGCGGCGCGGGTTCGGCCGGCGCCCTGCCGTTGGTCATCCGCGCCGTCGGCCCCACCCTCGGCACGGCGTTTGGCATCGGCGGCGTGCTCGCCGATCCCGTGATGACCGTCAACGCCCAAGGCACCGCGGCCCCGGTCGCCGTGAACGACAACTGGGACGGCTCTGCGGCGACGCGGGCGGCCTTCACGGCCGTCGGGGCGTTTGTCCTCCCGCTCGGCAGTCTCGACTGCGCCTACGTGCCGCCGGTGCCCGGCCTGCGGGCCGGCGGTTACACCGTGCAAGTCTCCGGCACGACGAGTGCCACCGGCCTCGTGATCGCCGAGATCTACGATGCCGCCGGCGCGGCGCGCACCGCCACCACCCCGCGACTGATCAATCTCTCCACGCTCGCGCAAATCGACCCCGGCGCGACGCTCGCCGTGGGCTTTGTGATCGGCGGCACCGCGCCGTGCCGCGTGCTGGTGCGGGCCGTCGGCCCCACGCTCGGCACCGCCTTCGGCATCGGCGGCGTCATGGCCGACCCCGGCCTCGTGTTGTTCAGCAACGACACCGGCCTCCAAATCGGCGCGAACGACGACTGGGGTGGCGGCACCGCGCTCGCCACCGCCATGAGCGCGGTCGGTGCCTTCGCCCTCGCCGATCCCGCCTCGCTCGACGCCGGACTCGTGGTGACCCTGCCGCCGGGCGCCTACTCGGTGCGCGTCTCCGGTAAAAACGGCACCGGCGGCACGGCCATCGTCGAAGTGTATGAAGCGCGATAACGACACGTCTCCGACCACCGCCACGTCTCCGGGGTCCACGCTCGCGTCCTCCGGAGCCACGGGCACCATCGCGCTCATGCGGATTCTGATCGCCGAAGACGAAGCCAAAGTCGCCACCCACATTCGCCGTGGGCTGACGGAAGCGGGTTACGCGGTCGATGTCGCCGCCGACGGCAACGAGGCGCTGTGGCTCGCGGAATCCCATCCCTACGACGCGCTCGTGCTCGACGTCATGATGCCGGGTACCGACGGCATCACGGTGGTCCGGCAACTTCGCCGCAAGGGCGTCCACGCGCCCGTCATCCTCCTCACCGCGCGGCACGACGTGGAGGACCGCATCCGCGGCCTGGATGCGGGGGCCGACGACTATCTGGCGAAACCGTTTTCGATGAGTGAACTGCTCGCCCGCCTCCGCGCCGTGCTCCGCCGCCAACGCGCCGAGCCCGTGGACCGCCTCCGGATCGCCGACCTCGAGCTCGATCTGCTGACCCGCACGGCCCACCGCGGCGGCGAAAAAATCGCGCTGACGAACCGGGAGTTCGCGCTGCTCGAAGTGTTGATGCTGTCCGCGCCGAAACCCGTGAGCAAAACCGCCATCGTCGAGCACGTCTGGGACCAGCACTTCGATTCCGGCACCAACGTCGTCAACGTCTACGTGAACTACCTGCGCGAAAAAATCGACCGCCCCGGCTGGGTGCCGCTCATCCACACGGTGCGCGGCGTGGGTTTCGCGCTCCGGGAGCCGGCCCCATGAAATCGCTCCGCTGGCGCATGGCGCTCTGGTTCGCCTTCAGTGTGATGGCCGTGCTGGCCGTGTTCGTCGGCATCACGCACTTTCACCTGCGCCACGAATTGCACCTGGAAAAATGGGAGCGATCGCACCCGGACAACACACCGTTCCTGCTGCACGCCACCTACTCCGACCCCGAGGTCGACGACATCACGGGCGAACTCGCGGAGATCTCCCTGCTCTACGCGCTCCCGGTCGCGCTGCTCGCGGTGGGGATCGGCTATCTGCTGGCCCGCCGGGCGTTCGAACCCGTGGCCGACATGAACCGGCAGCTCCGCGCCATCGGGGCGCGCAGCCTCGCGCAACGCGTGCGGCTGCACGACGCCGATGCGGAGTTCCGGAGCATCGAAGAGAATCTCAACGCCCTGCTCGCGCGCCTCGACGACAGTTTCCGCCAGCTGACGGAGTTTTCCGCGAAGGTCGCGCACGAACTCCGCACGCCGCTCACGCTCATCCGCCTCCAGCTGGAGGAGGCCGCCGGACGCATCGAGCCCGGGCTCGCCGAATCGCTGCAGGACGAGTTGAGCCGCCTCTCCGACTACGTCGACCAATGTCTCCTGCTCGCCACCGCCGAGCAGGGCCGTCTCACGCTGCGCCTGGAGAGCGTTTCGTTGCGCACGCTCGTGCTCGAGATGATCGAGACCTACGAACTGCTCGCCCGTGAGAGCGCGCGCCACCTCACCGTCGTGACCGGGGCGGACGTGCTCGTGCAGGCCGATCCGCGCTATCTCCGTCAAGTGTTGCACAATCTGCTCACCAACGCCCTGCGCCACGGCCAGGGCGAGATCGAGGTGAACGTCGGCAGCGACGGTGCGGGCGCCTTTTGCCGGGTGAGCAACGCGGCCGCCGATCAACCGCCGGCCACGGCGGCTGGCTCGGGCCTCGGCCTGCGCATCGTCCGCGCCCTCGCCGGCCTGCATCCGGGCCTGACGTTCCCCGGCGAAGCGACCGGCGGAGCGTTCGTCGCGGAGCTGCGCTGGCGCTGAACCGCGGCGTTGGACGGGGTCTGATTGCCCGCTGCGCCCCTCACGCCTTCGGTCGCGGGCGCAGGTCGGCGAGACCGCCGTCGACGGACCAGATTTGACCGGTGACCCAATCGGCGTCCTCCGTCAGGAGCCAGGCGATCAGGCTCGCGATATTGGCGGGGCGGCCGACGCGGCCCAGCGGGTGCATTTTTTCGGAGAACGCCCGGGCTTGCTCCGAACCCAGCAACGGCGCGGCGAGCGGCGTATCGACGAGGCCGGGCGCGACGGCGTTGATGCGGATGTTGCGCGACGCGTAGCTCGCGGCGGCGGCCTGGACGAGGCCGTTGATCCCGCCCTTCGCCGCGGCGATGGCTTCGTGGCCCGGGAGGCCGGTCTGCGCCGCAACGGAGCTGATCAGCACGATCGAGCCGCGGCTCTGCGTTTGCATCGGACCGACGGCCGCACGGAGTCCGTAGAAGGCGGAATTGAGGTTGAGGTCGATCACGCGGTGCCACTCGTCGAGTTTGGTGAGGTGCGCGGCCTTCAGCAAAATCGAGCCGACGCAGTGGACGTAAGCGTCGAGGCGGCCGAACTGCGCGACCGTGGCGGCGACGGCGGCTTCGACCTGGGCCGGCTGCGTCGCGTCGCACTCCAGCGTGTGGAGCGCGGGGAGTTCGACGCGCAACGCGGCGAGCTTCTCGGCGGAGCGGCCGTAGCCGGCAACCTGCCAGCCGGCCGCGGTGAGGCGGCGGGCGAGATCGGAGCCAATTCCGCCGGTGACACCGGCAATGAGAACCACAGGGGAAGACGACATGGCGATGGAACGCGCGAACCGGGCCGCCGGGTGCGAAAATCTGCAAAGGCCGACCACGCCAGCCATCCTTGCGGGGGTTCAAGCGCGTCGTCGCATCGACCGCCGGCTTCCCGGGGAGCGTAGCGCCGGAGTAAAGGGAGGCCGATTTGCTCGGTCAGAAAATTTCCCATCCCTCTCCGCCCTTCCGATCAGCGGTCGTGGCGGCGCATTTGCTCCAGTCCCGAATCCGATTGCCGCGCCTGAGGCCGGAAGACCGGCCCCCCGTCGGGGGAGTCGGCCGTGGTCCGAAAAATCTTTCCGCCCGCAACATCTTCTTACGTGGTCTCCGTGGTTCGGGTCGCGTCATCCCGCCGAAAGCAATTTTCTGGCGCCTTCGAGCAGTCCGATCCCGCGACGGAACCAATGGAACCTAGCCCGCATCAATCACACTTTCCTCAAGAAATTCCTTGTTCACAGAGCGGACAGAGGTCCAAACCGAGGACACGGAGTCAAACACCTTGTCCGCTCTGTGTCCTCTGTGGGCTGGGCTCCGTGCCCTCTGTGCCAAGAATTTGGTGAACGTGCGTGTGAAATATCCGGGCTAGCGGGGCAATCATTGAGCCCCCCTTCGAAATTGCGCCTGAACGGATGCCCTGCGTGCGCGCACCGTCGCCGGGCGCCGCGCCTATTTTTCCAACCAAAGATCCTTGTAGTTGCGGAACCCCAGCGGGGATTTTTTCCAACCGCGGACCGCGGTCGCGACGAGCGTCGTGCGCGAGCCCCAATAGAGCGGAGCGATGGGCATCTGCGCGAGCAGGTAGGTTTCGGCGCGTTGGAGCGCGGCGAGGCGCGCGGCGGGCGTGCGCTCCCGGGCGGCGGCTTCGAGCAGCGCGTCGTAGGCGGGATCGGCAAAGCCCGTGCCGTTGACGCCGTTGCCCGTGGTGAACATCGCGAGGTAGGTGAGCGGGTCGGGGTATTCGCCGATCCAGCGCCCGCGCGCGATCGTGTAGTCGAGGGTGTCGAAGGCATCGAGCAGCACTTTGAATTCTTTCTGCGTAATGGTGACGTCGATCCCGAGGTCGCGCCGCCACATTTGCTGTACCGCTTCCGCGAGACGCTGATTGATCTCGGAGGAAATCGTCGTGAGCTCGAGCGGCGGCAGCCCTTTGCCCTCCGGGTAACCGGCTTCGGCGAGAAGTTTTTTCGCGGCGACGAGATCGCGCGTGACGACGGCCGGCGGCGTGTAGCCCGCGAGGCCCGGCGGCGTCAGCGCGGTGGCGGCGACTTGGCCGCCGCGCAGGACGTTTTTCACAATGGCTTCGCGGTCGAGGGCGAGCGACAGCGCGCGGCGGAGGCGCACGTCGGAGAAGAGGCGGTGCTTCGTGTTGAACCGGAAAAAATAGCTCTCGATGTAGGGCTCCACGCGCAGGAGGGCGGGCGCGTCTTTCTTATAGGCGTCGATTTTGCTGAGCGGGACGTCCCAGGTCGTGTGCAATTGGCCGGCGCGGAAGGCGAGTTCCTGGTTCTGGGTGGATTCGCTCGGGTAGAAATAGATTTCGGTGAGGCGGACGTTCGCGGCGTCCCAATAGTGCGGATTCTTTTCCACCCGGATGTGCTGATGGTCTTTCCACTCGCGAAAACGAAACGGCCCGTTGCTCACGAGGGGCGCACCCCGCGTCCACTTCGCGGTGCGGTCATCCAATCGCGCCCCACCCCGCTCGACCGAGGCGGCGTGCACCGGGAAGCACACGTTGGCGCGCAGCACGGTGAGAAAATACGCGGTCGGGCGCTCCAGCGTGATTTCGAGCGTGACGTCATCGGGGGCGCGAAATCCGACCAAGCCGAAGTCCGTGAGCTTCCCGCGCGCAAACGCCTCGGCGTTTTTCACCGGATAAAGCGCGTCTTTGTATTCGGAGCCGAGCGCCGGCGTGAGCGCGCGGCGGAACGAATAAAGAAAATCGCGCGCCGTGAGGGCATCGCCATTGGACCATTGGCCGTTTCGCTTGAGGTGAAACGTGTAAACGAGCCCATCCGGCGAAATGTCCCACCGCTCCGCGGCGCCGGGGCGCGGCAGCAGCGTTTCCTCGTCGAGCGTGATCAGCCCCTCGAAGACCGCGCTCAGGACGTTGTGGTCGACCGCGCCGCCCGCGAGGTGCGGATCGAGCGACTGCACCTCGGCGCCGTTGCCGACGTGGAGCACGCCCGTGCGGTTGCCGAGCACGACGGCGCTCTCGCGTTTCGAGCACGCGGACAGCGCCCCGATCACGGAGACCAAACCGGCGCAGAGGAGAAATTGAAACAGGCGCGAGAACACGGAGCCGAGCGTTGCAGGGCTCGGGCCCCATGTGCAACGTGGACGCGCATGAAAATCCACCCCGCGCGCGGCCTGCTTTTTCTCCTCGGGGTGTTCGCCTTCGTCTTCGCCGCGTCCGCCCGTGCCGCCGAGGGCTGGCGCGACCTCTTCAACGGCCACGACCTCACCGGCTGGCAAGCCAACGCCTACCCGGATTCGTGGACGATCGTCGACGGCGCGATCCGCGCGCACGCCACCAAGGAAAGCTCGCATCTGTTTTTCGTCGGCGACGGCAAGACCGATTTCGTGCGCTTCAAAAACTTCGAGCTCGAAGTCGTTGCGCGCGGCGCACCCGAGGCGAACAGCGGCGTTTTCATCCACACGGATCGCGCGGCGGGCGGCGCGGCCCTGCGGCTTTCCCTCGGTTACGAAATCCAGCTCAACAGCACCGCCAAGGAAAAGCGCAAGACCGGCAGCCTCTACGCCGTCGTCGACCTCGATCAATCGCCCGTCGACGAAACGAAGTGGTTCACCACCAAAATTACGGTACAGGACCGGCGCATCGTGATTCAGATCAACGGCCAGACGACGGTGGACTACACTGAGCCGGAAAACGTGGTGCGTCCGCCCGAGCGGAAGGGCCGCAAGCTGAACCCGCTCGGCGGCGCGATCGCGCTCCAGGCCCACGACCCAAAGAGCGTGTTTTATTTCAAAAGCGTCCGCGTGCGGGCGCTCGACTGATTGACCCCGCGGGCGCTTACGTGGGCTCGCCGAATGTCGGCAAACCGATCAGCAGCAGTGCGGCCACGGCAATCAGGCCGAAGATAAAACCCAGCCGGCAGAAGTCGCGGCGCCCGATATAGCCGCAGCCGTGGTAAACGGGCGCCGGTGCTTTCGCGTAGGGCGTGATCACGCCCATGATACCGATCGAAAATAGGCGGAGCAGCGCGAGTGTCCTCACCGGCAGGCCCGGGATTGCCGCGCCGGCGGCGGGCGTGAGCATCGTGGCAAACCACGCGAAGGTGCGCCACGCCGTGGTAGGCGCGACGATCTCGTCGCATGTCACGACGCGGCCCACCACCCGGAGCGAGATCGCCGCGCGAGCGCCGTGGGTCGTATCGTGCCACCGGCCGCCGAAAAGCCACAGGCCGAGCGCCACGACGACGAGAGCCGCCATCGTCCACTCGCGCCGGGTGACGGCGCCGATTTTCGCCAGCCCCTGCGCGGCCCGGGGCGGGACTTCGGCGCTCGTCCGGATTTCCGGTGGGTAGATTTTGAGGACGAGCCACGGTAGCACCAACAACACCGGCAGCCCGGTTGGCGCAAAGCCCGCGAACCACTGAACCCACGACACTTCGAGGCCTGTGGCTTTCTTGCCCATTTCGAGCGCGAGCAGGTGGGCGGCGAGGGCCGTGAGAAACAGTGAACTCGTCACCCACGTTGCGGCGAAGGCCGTCCACAGGAGGTGGGCGCCGATTTCCGCGCCGACTCTCCGGGTAACGAGCCATAGAGCGGCGGGATGGCCCGGACCACGGGTCAGCCGATTCCCCCGCTGCGCGCGCTGTTGGACGGCGTCAACGGTGCCAGCACGAGATCCGCCAGCATGACCGCGTAGCCCAAGCCCAGCGTGCTGCCCCAGCCGGCACGCGGAAGGAGGGATCCAGCGTTTGCGCCGCGCTGAAGGGCAGGCCGAGTCCCGCGATGAGGGCCCCCCATCAGGCCGATGGCGCCCGCGGGCAACGGTTCCGGGACGAGCCCGACCATCACCGCGGCGAGCACCGCGAACTACCTCCACGCCTGCGGCGCGAGCCCGGGCGGCACCGGCACAGCGCGCGCACCCCGCCAACCGCCACCGGCACGGCCGCACGCCAAAGGGCCGACGAGACGTTGGCGGGTGCGGCGCTTCCGGTTCGGCGGTCTAAGCCACAGCGTCCGCGATCGCGCGCCCCACTTCGTCCGTCGTCGCGGAACCGCCGAGGTCGCGGGTGCGCGGGCCGCGTTGCACGACCGTTTCGATGGCGCGCACGACCGAGGCGGCGGCCTCCGGTTGGCCGAGGTGATCGAGCATCATGGCGCCGGACCAAATCTGTCCGATGGGATTGGCGATGCCTTTTCCAGCGATGTCCGGCGCGGAGCCGTGCACCGGTTCAAACATGGAGGGGAAATCCCGCTCGGGATTCAGGTTCGCCGAGGGCGCGATCGCGATCGTCCCGGTGCACGCGGGGCCAAGATCGGAGAGGATGTCGCCGAAGAGATTCGAACCGACGACGACGTCGAACCAGTCCGGATGCTGCACGAAGTGCGCGGTGAGAATGTCGATGTGATACTGGTCGGTGCGCACGTCGGGATACTCCGCGGCCATCGCCTTGAAGCGCTCGTCCCAGAACGGCATCGTCACGGTGATGCCGTTGGATTTCGTGGCGGAGGTCAGATGTTTTTTCGGCCGGCGGCGCGCCAGCTCGAACGCGTAGCGGAGAATCCGGTCGACGCCGTGGCGGGTGAACACCACCTGCTGCATCGCGATCTCGTCGTCGCTGCCGGGGTAGAGACGGCCGCCGATCTCGGTGTATTCGCCCTCGTTGTTTTCGCGAACGACGCAGAAATCGATGTCACCGGGCTGGCGGTTGCGCAGCGGCGATTCGATACCGAGCATGAGGCGCACCGGGCGCACATTCGCATATTGGCGAAATTCGCGCCGGATGGGAATGAGCAGGCCCCAAAGCGAGACGTGATCGGGCACGCCCGGAAAGCCGACCGCGCCAAGGTAGATCGCGTCGTGCTGGCGAATCTGCGCGAGTCCGTCCGTGGGCATCATGCGCCCCGTCTCTTGGTAGTAGGCGCAGCTCCAGGGAAAGTGATCCCAGGTGAGGCTGAAGCCGTGTTGCTTGGCGGCCGCTTCGAGCACGCGCATGCCCGGAGGGACCACTTCTTTGCCGATGCCGTCGCCAGGGATGGTCGCGATGCGATAATTTTTCATAGGAAATTTCGGGCGCGGCCGGGGAACGGACTCGGTTCGCCGGTCGCGCGTTCACTCTAGCGAAACCGCGCCCGGTTCACCATCAGTGGAATCGCCTGAATCGCGCCCGGCGTTCCCGTTCCACCTCAGAAAAGCAGCCGCGCCAACTCCGTCCGGCTCGCGACTCCCAATTTGCGGTAGATGGCGTTGAGCTGGAAATCGACGGTGCGCGGTGACTTGCCCAGCTGACGGGCGACGTCGTGGTTGCGCAGGCCCTCCGCCACGAGCAAAGCCACGCGGCGTTCGCTCGGCGTGAGAAACTGCAGGTGATGCACCGCCTCGGCCTTCAGCTGGGGACTCGCGCCGTCGAGGTTGCGCTCGCCGGAGAGCGTCACCCAGAAGCCGGGACGCACGAGCGAGCCTTTGTAGGGTTGGCTGACGTCGACCTTCGCCACCAGGCCGCCGATCTCGGGATGTGCGACGCGGGCGCTCTCCAACCCGACGACGGGACCGCCGTGCGCGGCCCGGTCCCAGAGGTCGGCGAGCCGGGCGCAGGCGTCGGCAATCGGTTCCGGCAGGCGAAAACACCGGCGCGTATTCATCACGCGGGCCTCCGCGTGACCGAAGTTCCACACGGCGCACAGGTCGAAGGCTTCTGGCGTAGCAAACTGGAGCGCACGATCCGGACCCAAGAACAACACGGGGAGGGGAAGGCCCGAGATAAAACGCTCCATGCCCAGGCGGCGCCCCCGTTCGCCCTCGAAGGCGCGCAGCCGGCGCAGCCCCGCGTCGATCACCGGGTGCAGCGACGCCAGAAATTCCCGTTCCTCCGGGAGGAATTCCCCTTGTTCCGCGCTGCGTCGAATACTCAGCACCGCCTCCGGGTGCGCCCCGTCCCAAAAGGCCAGATGCACGAATTCGTCCCAACCGCGAAAATGCCGCTCGCGTTCGACCCGCCGTTGCCGGGCCCGGGGATCTTCCTGCAAGATCTCGGTATACGTATACATCTTCACGTGCGGATGGGCGGCGAGAAACGGCCGCGCGATACTCAGGCTCGTCAGGGGTTGGTTACCGCTGTCCTGCACGTGGGCCACGAAGTGCCGTCCCTCCTGCGGCTCAAAATCAACGATCCCCAGCATGAGGCTGCAGGAATGGTGCGGCAGCACGCTTTGGAGCAGCTGCAGATTTGCGCGCCAAAAACTCTCGAGATCGAGCGCACTCTGCAAATCCAACATCGGGCGCACGGCGCCCCGACGAGCAGCGGGAGCGCGGAGGGCGGAGACGGCGGGGCGCTTGCGGGGCAGCGGCATGGGGCGACGCACCATGGTAGAATCTGCCGACGTTTCGCAAGGCAATGCGCCGGCCACGCCACGCCCGAACTCGCCCCCCCCTGCCCTCCGGCCCACTTCATTCAGGTGGTTCCACCAATAGCGCCGACCGCCCATCGCGCGTACTATCGTTCAGCAAAAGCCAGCATCGCACCGACCGCATCCAGCATCGGCCCGTGTCCCCTGATTGAGAGCAAGAACCCACCACCGTCCGCGACCCAAAATCGTCCCCATGACCTCAAAACCCTTCCAAAAATCTCTCGCCTGCTGGATGGTCCTGACCCTTTGCGCCGCGCCGCTCGCCGCGCAGACCGCCCCCGCGCCCTCCGCTGCCACCAAGCCCGCAGAGACCATCAAGCTGGAGGCGTTCAGTGTCACGGGCTCCAATATCAAACGGCTTGAACAGGAGCGCGCTCTGCCGATGACGATGGTCAAGGCGGAGCAACTCGAAATCTACGACCCGGGCCAGCCCTCCGACCTGCTCGCCGCTCTGCCCATGGCGGCGGGGTTGCCGGGCAACGAGGCTGCGCTCGCGACCCAGAACGCGCGGGGCGACAATGCCAATATCTCGTTCCGCGGACTCTCGTCGGGCAATACCCTCATCCTCCTCAACGGCCGCCGCGTTGCCCCGCACCCCATCTCGTGGAACGAGCAGGGCGTGCCGGCCTTGTCGGTCAACGTGAACCAACTCCCGAACCGCGGTATCGAGCGGGTGGATGTCCTGCGCGACGGCGCCTCGTCGATCTACGGCGCCGATGCGGTCGCCGGCGTGGTGAACTACGTCATGCACCGCCGCTTCCGCGGCACGGAATTGTCTCTGCGCTACGGGATCACCGAGTATGGCGACGGGGAGGAATATCGCGCCTCGCTCACCCACGGCCTCGATTTTGCCCACAAGCAGGGCCGGCTGGTCTTCACGGCCGATTACTACGATCGCAAAGGCACCTTCCTCCGCGATCGCCCGTTTGCCCGCGACGGCGATCAAGTCGCCCGCGCACCGGCCCCGTGGAACGTCTACACCGACACGGCGTTTAACCAGCGCGCGACCACGAGCGCCTACGGCCAGTTCAATACCGTCGTCACCACCGGTCGCAACCCATTCGGCGCGTTCCTGACCACCAACCAACGGCCGACGGGCATTCCCACCACGTTCTTCACTGCGACCGGCGGTTTCTTTGTGGTGCCGACCACCGGCACCGGCCAGCCGGGCATCGCCACCGCCGCTCCGGCCCGCGCCGCCACCGGACCGGGCAAAGAATATTACTGGAACCTCAACGACGCCCGCTCGCTGCAGCCCCAGTCCACCCGGAGCAATTTCTTTGTCGGCGGCGAATACGACCTCAGCCGAAAGATCACCGCCTTCGCCGACTTCAACTATTACGGCGCCAGCTCACTCGTCTTGCGCGACCCCGACATCTATCAGAGCAGCGTCAATGGCCCGTTGGTCATCCCGACCGCGAATCCTTACAACCCGTTCGGCGAACGCTTCTGGCATCCGACCGGTGCACCCAACGCCGACGGATCCGCGCGCCTCACCGGCACGCCGGCGGCGGTCAATGTCGTCAACCACCGCTTCTGGGACTTCGGTTCCCGCGAGGACAAAGTCACGAACTCCGCCTACCGCGGCCTGCTGGGCCTGCGCGGACGCTTTGGCGACACGTGGTCGTGGGAGACGGCTCTCATGCAGGCCCAAGGTCGCGCCAACGAAAATGAGCCCATCCAGCGCACGAGCCTCTCGCAAGCGGCCGCGTTGCAGACCGACCCGGCCCGCGCGCTCAATGCGTTCGGCCGCAGCTACGCCGTCCAAAACGGTGCCCTCGTCGACACCGGTGCCTTCCGCAATTCCGCCGCCGTGAAACAATCCACCTACGGCGTGTTCGAGCGCGACGGGTGGACGCGCCTGCGCAGCGTCGACTTCAACGCCAGCGGTGAAGTCTGGTCACTGTGGGGCGGCAACCGCATCAGCCTCGCCGTGGGCGGCGAATACCGCCGCGAAGATTTCAGCGACATCCGCGCCCCGTTCGCCGGCCTCAATCCGGCGGGCTCCGGCTTGGATCCCTCGCGCTCCGACATCGTCAGCGCTTCCTCCGTGCCCGACACGTTCGCCAACCGCGAAGCGATTTCGGGCTACGCCGAGGCCCTGTTTCCCCTCGTCGGCCGCCACTTCAAACTGCCGCTCGTGCAGTCCTTCGAGCTGAGCGCCGCCGTGCGTTCGGAACGCTACAGCGATTTCGGCAACACGGTGAGTCCGAAGTTCGGCCTCTCCTGGCAGCTCGCCGAATGGATCATGGTGCGGGCGTCGCGCAGCCAGGGCTTCCGTCCGCCTTCGCTCCCGGCGCTCTATCGCGGCAGCTTCATCGGCACAAATTTGAACAGTCAGGACACCTATCGCGCCACCGTCACCCAATTGCTCACCGACCAGGGGCTAAACCGCATCAACCGCGTCGCGGGCAACCCGAATCTGCAGCCCGAGAAATCCACGGGAGTTTCCACCGGTATCGTCATCGACGTGCCGGGCGTGCGCGGCCTCTCCCTCACCGTCGACTACTACGAGATTCGCCACAAGGACATCATGGGCTCGAGCGGCACCGTCAACGATGACCGCGACGCACTCGTCGCCGCCACGCAGGCCGCGCTCGCCGCCGGGCAGGGCATCAACGCCATCGATCTCGGTTCCGGTACGGCCCGCTACCAGGGCGATGGCTCGGTGGTGCGCCTACCCGTGACCCAGGAAGACCGCAATTTCTTCACCGCCTACAATGCCACCCGCGCCCCGAGCGCGCAGCGCGCCACCGTCGGCTCAATCGACTACCTGCGCACGACCTACTTCAACAAATCCGAGCAATTCGTGAACGGCTTCGACTTCGGCCTGAACTACCGCTTCCGCCCGCTCGCGCTCGGCCACTTCACCGTCGAGACCAACTGGACGAAGTTGAACGCGTTCTACATCTACACGGCGCGCGGCGCGGCCCGCACGGAACTCAGGGAGACCAACCTCGCCGCCACCTCCGGCGCCTCACCCGTGTGGCGCGGCAACGTGCAACTCAACTGGCGGCGCGATCAGTGGAGTGCAGGCCTGGGCATGTTCTACACGGGAAGCTTCACGCTGTCCGGAGTCACCACCAGCCGCGCCACCTACGAGGCGCTTGGTTCGCCCTCCTACATCAAGCCGGTCTTCACCAACGGCAGCACCCTCTACCGCATGGTCCATCGCGACACGCAGACCTACAATGCGTTTCTCTCCTACCGTCTCGGCCAGACCGATACCCGCAGCTGGCTGCGCGACACCAGCGTGCGCGTCGGCGTGAACAATCTCTTCAACACCGAACCGCCGCTCTCCGACGACAACAACACCTACGAGACCGCGCTCTACAACACGCTCGCCAAGGGCCGGATGTATTCGTTGACGCTGACGAAGAAGTTCTGATTTAGCTTTTTCCCAGCTTTCTTTCATGCACCAACCTCCGCTCGGCCGACTTGGCCGAATCATCCAAGTCTGCGGACCCCGCGTGGTGCTGTTGCCCTTCCTGGCCTCAGCCCTGCTCGCTCAATCGCAGCCCGCCGGCTCAACTCCTCCCACCGCCACGGTTGCCGCCGCCCCCACCCTCAAACCGATGGGCAGCGTGCTGTTCATCGGAAACAGTTTCCTTTTCGGCTCAGGCTCGGCGGTGCGATTCCATCGGGCAAACACGGTCACCGATCTGAACGGCACCGGCTTCGGCGGAGTGCCCGCGCTGTTCAAAACCTTCGCCACCCAAGCCGGTCTCGATTTCACCGTCAGCCATGAGACCGTCAGCGGCTCGGGCCTGGATCTTCATCTGGAGAAAAAGGCCGACCTGATCGGCCGCGCCTGGGACCGCGTCGTGATGGTGAGCCAAAGCCTGCTCAACACCGCTCAACCCGGCAACCCCGACGTCCTCATTCGCTCGGCCAAGCAGCTCGCCGAGTTGCTCCACAGCAAAAACCCGGCGGTCGACATTCGCCTCGTGGCGACCTGGTCGCGCGCCGATCACGTCTATCCGGCAAAAGGCCACTGGCACGGCCAGCCCATCGAGCAGATGGCCAAGGACGTTCGCGCCGCCCACGATCGCGCCGCGGCCACCACTCCGTTCATCCGCGGAGTCATCCCCGTGGGCGAAGCGTGGAATCGCGCGTTTCAGGCCGGTGTGGCCGATCCCAACCCCTACGACGGCGTCGCCTACGGCCAGGTCGACCTCTGGGCCCACGATCAATGGCATGCGAGCACCTACGGCTATTACTTGGAGGCGCTGGTGATTTTCGGCGACCTCACCGGGCTCGACCCACGCTCGCTCGGCAAAAATGAGCGTTCCGCATGGGAGCTTGGGCTCTCTCCGGCCCAGGCCACCGCGTTGCAACAGGTCGCGTTCGATGAAGTGTCGGCGCAGAAGCCGAACCGGAAACTGGAGCCGTTCACCGCCATCAGCCTCGGCAAGAACGGCTGATTTTCGTCTCGCGCAGCCCACGGTTCACTTCGTCTCCACACCCCAAAGCCTGTGTCGTCCCCTCCTCATCTCGTCGCGGACGCCAAGGTCGCCGCCACTGACGCCATCGAACATCCGGCCAACTTCGGCCTGCGCCAATGGTCCGGCTGGATCCTCGGACCGGGCGCGTTGCTGGTCACGCTGCTCCTCCCGCCACCCGAGGGCCTGAGCGAGGAAGGCTGGCGCACGGCCGGCGCCGCACTCTTGATGGCGGTGTTCTGGATCTGCGAGTCGGTGCCGATCCCGGTGACCGCGCTGCTCCCGCTCGTCCTGTTTCCCGCGCTTCATCTCGGCGATATCCGTGAGACGGCCGCGCCCTTTGCGAATCCGGTGATCTATCTCTTTTTCGGCGGCTTCCTCATCGCCCTCGCGATGCAGCGCTGGGGCCTGCACCGGCGCGTGGCCATCAATCTGATCGGCGCGATGGGCACACGACCGTCCCGGCTCGTGGGCGGCTTTCTCCTCGCCTCGGCCGCCGTTAGC
>CAJAYO010000697.1 GCA_903948415.1 uncultured Opitutia bacterium
CAACCGGAACGGCGCCGGCACGCGCGCATCGGCACCAGCATCCGGGCGCAGTCCCGGCGCACCTGCGCCGTGAGCGCGGCCACCGGGTCGCCGTAGCGCGGCCCCACCTCGAGGGCATCGATCCCGCGCGCACACGCCTCGGCCACATCGGACGAGCACCCGGCGGCGACGGCGCGCACGTCGCCGCCGAGCCAGGCCGGCACATCGCGCGCAAAAAACTGCGCGTAGTCCGCGCGGACGCGGCGGGCCGTGATGGGCGGGCGAGGAGCGTGGGCCGGCGGAGCAGGGCGACAAGGCGGACGGTGGACTGGGGAAAAACAAAAGCCCGACTCAGTGGAGTCGGGCTTGGCGGCGATCATCCGGGCTTCATTCAGCCGCGTCGCGCGATTCTCGCGCCGGACCCTCGTCGCCACGCCGCCCGTGCCAGCGTGTGCGTTTGGCGACCGTCATTTTGATGCCAGCGGACACGGCCACAACGCAGGAGCACGAAATCAGGGGTGGGACGCCAGGGTCACGCGGCGGCAGCGCAAGCCGATGCTGCACCACCGCCCGCCGCCGTCATTATTTTTTCCCGCCAAATACCGAACGTGCCATGTCGAAAGGCGCCCGCGTAAGCCGGGTGACGGCCGACACGGGGTGTTCCGCCACGACCGGCTGCGGCGATTGCTCGCCCGCTTCGGCCTCCGCGACCGTCCGCTCGCGCGCCGCCACGTGCGCTTCGCGCTCGGCCACGGCTTGCTCGCGACGCGCCACGTCATGTTCCTTTTCGTGGGTGGTGATCCGCTCGTCGCGCAAATGCATCTGCTCCGCTTCGAGCAGTTCCCGGGCTCGGTGGAGTTTCTCCCATGCGACCTGGAGCGTGGCGTCGGTCTCAAACGGCGCCTTGCTCGACGGCCGCAAAAACGGCGCCGCCGTGCGGCTCGTCAGCGATGACGCGGGGCGGCCGGCTTCGATCTCATCCTGGAGCGCGCGGAGCCGCGCCTCGTATTCCCGAAGGTTTTCTTCCCGGACGCGCAGGGCGTCATTGTCCTCCTCCAGGCGGCGGCGCTCCCCGGCGAGGGACTCGGCCCATTTTTCCTGGGACGGGGGCGCGGAGGACGCACGCGGGAGCCTGAGCGCGGGAGGCCGGGGCGGGAAGGTAATCGTGGAGCTCATGGTTGACGGGGGCGAAATGCCTCACGGCCGCCACTATAGACCAAAGTCCCCCTCGGGCGCTACGGGCGCACAGGGTTTTTACTCCCGCTTTACCCGGGCGAAGCCGAATTTAGGAAGTTTTTTACGGGGGTCGGCTCGCCCCGCCGTTCAGGCGCGGAAAATCACGTCCTCGCGATTGAACATCTTCACGGCGAGCCACAGGGCCACCGCCGCGTAGACGCAGGAAGAACCGAAGATGATCGCGATGTAGTTCCAGTGCCAGACGCCCGAAAGCATTTCGCGGCAGACCAGCGAAAGATTGAGCAGCGGCACAAGGGCCAGGCGCGCGTTCAGGTCGATGCCGGGCAGCATCCCGATCACCGCGGGCATGATGATCACGATCATCAGCGGCGCGAGATAGCTCTGCGCCTCCTTGTAGCTCTTGGCGAAAAGCGAAATGGTAAACGCCACCGCCGCGAACAGCACCGCCAC
>CAJAYO010000698.1 GCA_903948415.1 uncultured Opitutia bacterium
CACGAAATCGACTTTCGGTTTCCGGTGGCAGGCATGACGGAGAAGAAACCGATTCATGCGCCGGCCGCCCTGATCTATTTCGGTGTGCTCGCCGTCGGGGTGCTCGCCGGCACGATGCTGCACAGCAGCGGCGGCGGGAAGAAGAGCGGCGGCGGTTCGAAGGACAAGTAAGGCCCGCGGCGGCCGGTGCGGTGCGCGTGCGCGTGCGGAACGTTCAACGCGCGCCGCGACGGGGCGTCTGCGCGCGGCGGAGGTTGTCGCACACGATGGCGGCGGCGACGGCGGCGTTGAGCGATTCGGCGCCGCCGAGGCGCGGGACGGTTACGCGGCGCGACACGCAGGCGGCGACGCCGGGCGAGAGGCCGCGGCCTTCGCTGCCGATCACGACGATGGCGTCGGAGAGCGGCGGCAGCGCGTGGACATCTTCGCCGGCGAGGTCACAGCCGAGAATGGGCGCGGTGGTGGCGGCGAGGACGGCCGGGAGGTCGGCGGGGTGGACGCGCACGCGCGCGAACGAGCCCATGCTGGCGTTGATGACTTTTTGGTGGAACAGGTCGGCGCAATCGGGCGAGAGGAGGACGCGGTCGAAGGCGAACCAGTCGGCGATGCGGAGAAGGGTGCCGACATTGCCGGGGTCCTGCACGCCGTCGAGGGCGAGGGTGAGGCCGCGGTCGAGGGCCCCGGGGGCGAGCGGGGGACGGGCGATCGGGCCGACGGCGAGCACGGCGGACGGCGTGGGGAAGTGGCTGGCGCGGGCCATCTCGTCGGGGGTGATTTCGACGAGGCGGATCGACGAAGGCGCCGCGAAGGCCGCCCGATCCGTGACGTAGAGGGTGGTGAAGGGGAACTGCGCGGCGAGGAGTTCGGCGACGACTTTTTCGCCCTCGACGACGAAGAGGCCGAGTTCCTCGCGGGACTTTTTTTCGCGGAGGGAGCGGAGGCGGTGGAGCTCGGCCTTGGTCAACATGGCCGGATGCTCGGCGCGGGCGGGCGGGGGACGCAAGCGCGCGGGCGCGGCGTGGAGCGGGGGGCGCTATTTGGAGCCGGCGAGGAGGCCGACGCCCTTGCCGGTCATGTCGAGGCGGTGCGCGGTCATGACGAACTCGGCGCGGCCCTGCGAGTAAATGAGCAGACCGATCTGGAAATTTTCGGCGGGGAGGAGCCAATTGCGGCTTTGGTAACGGAAGCCGGAGTCGAGCCATTTTTCGTGCGGGTGGGCGGCGGCGACATCGGCGCGCCGCTGGTTGATCGTGGTGAAAATATGGCGCGAGTGGTCCGACTGGAGGACCAGGTGGATTTGGTCAGGGGCGGAGGGCCGGCCGGGCCGGGCAACCCAGCCCTCGATGGAAAAAACGTAGTCGTCGACGTTGATGCGGTCGATGAAGTAGGTGAGGTCGGCGGTGGCTTGGGCCTTGGGAAATTTGCGCGGCTGGCAGGCCAGCGGCATGTGGTAGAGACCGGCGCGTTCGACTTCGCGGATGAGGTTGGTGGCGTAGGCGGGATCGGGGTGGAGGGTGAAGCGGCCCAGGCCGTCGCGGCCGTGGCGTTGGTAATATTCGGCGGCATTGTCGCGGCAGATGACCCAGCTGCGGGCGTCGTGGAGGAAGGCGAAGTTGGCGGCGACGTTGAAGAGAATGAGCGCGGGCAGGGCGCGGAGCAGGATGCGGTAGGGGCGGAGGGCGTCGCCGGGGGCGGAGCCCAGCACGAAGAGTACGAGGGCCCAAGCGAGGGCGCCGAGCACGTAGTAGCGCGAGTAGACATGGCCGTGGGTGAGGGCGGCGCGGCCCACGGAAATGAGGCCGAGGGCGCCGATGGCCCAGAGCGCCAGAGGGATCGCGATCCGTTCGCGGCTGAAAGCGCCGCGGTGGAGCGTCCAGGCGAGCAGCGCAAGGAGGAGGGCCCCGAGGTACGGGGCGACGGCGGCTTGGCCGAAGGCGAGCGGCGCGCCGAGGAGAATCAGCCAGTAGTGGAGGATCGCGACGAGGCCGGCCCCGGTGGCCGTGCCGATGTTGTGGCCGGGGTTGAAGTTGAAGCCGACGAAGAAAATCGCCGCGGCGAACGCGCCGGCGCCGAGCCAGCCGATGAGCCGGGGCCACCGGCGCTCCCCTGCGAGCACCAGGGCGCCGATGCCCCACGCGACAAGGCCATGCGCGAGGGTGAACGTGGCCAGCAGGGCGAAGACTATCGCGGCGAGCCAGCCGCCGCGCGTGCCGCGGGCAAGACCGATGACGCTCGCGCCGGCCAGCAGGACCACTTGGAAGTGGTCGATCGAGGCGCCGGACCACTGGAAGTTTTCGTAGTGCTCGAGCTGGAAAAGCAGAAAGGCGAGGAGCACGCCCAGGAACACGCGGCGGGCGGTGGAGCCGGCCGTGTAAACCAGCAGGCCGCAGAGGGCGCAGATGAACAGATTGCCGATGGCGCCGATGACCACGAAGTTGACGGTGCCCGTCGTCCAATAGCTCGTGGCGAAGAGGAGGCGGCTGGTGAACGTGCGGTGCTCGTTGCCCAGCGCGAAAAGATGGGCGAGGACCTGCGACACCGTCGTAGCCTGATCAAGCCGGAGCAGGAGGAGGAGGGCGGTATCGAGCTCGTCCCAGTAGGCGACGTTGCGCGACACGAAAAAGGCGCGGGCGAGGACGAAGCCCACCGGCACGAGGGCGATCGCCGTGATCGCGAGCACGAGCGTCCGCTCGGTGCGGAAGATCGGGAGGGGGCGGGCGGAAACGGACATGCGGTAGAGCTGGAGGGGGGCGCGGAGGGCGGGACGCAGAATCAGGCCGGGAGTTTCCGCGGGCCACCGGGCGATTGCAGCGTGGACGCGGAAGGGAGGGCGGAAATGAGCATACGGGGGAGGAAGCGGCGGACGTGGTTGAAGCCGGAGCCGGCGGCGCGAACAAGCGTTTAATAGGTGCCGAACGGTCAGACTGCGTCCGGGCCCGGGGCGGGCAGGCGCCGGTGCCGGCCAAGGCGGGAGGCGGCGTGCGCGAACCGCGCCGTCGGCCGGACAAGGGC
>CAJAYO010000699.1 GCA_903948415.1 uncultured Opitutia bacterium
TGTTACTTCTGAAAAAACGGGCCAATTCCTCGCCCTGCCGCCGACTATAGTCCGCTCGAGACCATGTTCGCGAACACGGCCAATCACTGACGCGTGAGCCCGCGGCCTGGCGCCCAGCCCTCACTGCAGTTTTCAGAGGTAAAATGGCCGCTCGGGCATACCAAACGGAGTGCGTCCAACTCGGGTTTAATGCGCTGGATTTCTTCATGTAAATCCAGTCTACCAAAAGACGTATGCCTAAAACCCAGGAGTTTTTCCCGCGAAGGCAGGAAAAAGTCCCGACCGTCTCCGACTGCCCCGTTTTTAGGTAATCTCCAAAGGAGATACGCCACGAATTGGGCAACTGCTACTCAAGATGAGGCGATCGATACCGGCGCTGGCAGCAGCAGCGACATTGGCGATCGGCGTCAGACCGCCACCTCACAGACTCCGGCCCTCCTCGTCCGGTCCTGAACGCCAAAATCCCGGACATCTCATCGTCACCAAGTAGTGATTTCGGACAACTCATGGCCACCCACTGAAAATCGAAACCCGCCGCCTGCCCTCTGACGGGGTGGACAACTCATGGTTTCCTCCTCGGTCATTTCATGCGTAAATCAACAAGTGTGGCCGAAAGTCGAAATTGGGAGGTGCGGCGACCCCGCCGGCCTGTTCCGCTCTCGCCATGCCTGCCCCACGGCCCGTCCCTCTGCCCACCGCCAACGCGAAGCTGCCGGCTCCCTCCGCCGGATCAACCGCCGGTTCGACCCCCCACCGCTCCCCGGCCCGCGCCCTGCACCGGCTCGGCCTCCTCGCCGGCGGTCTCCTCGCCTCCGCCCTCGGCGCCGCGACCCCGCCCGCCTACGACTTTTTCGTCTGCGCCAACATCAACCGCAATTACGTCGTCGGCTCCAAGATCGTGACGACCAATGGCGTTTATCAGCGCGACCCCGCCGGCACGTGGCGCCACCTCGGCGCCAACGACACCGGCATCACCGCCGTCGCCTTCGACCCCCGCGACCGCAAAATCACCTACACCTCGGCCCTCAACGGCCTCTGGCGTAGCCTCGACGGCGGCCGCCATTGGCGCATCTGCAACAGCTGGGACATGACCGAGGCCCGCGACGTCGCCGTCGATCCCCTCGCCCCCGACCACGTCTACCTCGCGCTTCCCGACGGCATCGCGGTCTCCACCGACCGCGCGGAAACCCTCGTGCGCCGCGAAAACGGCCTGCCCGCCCGCGGAAAATACACCCAGGTGCTCCAGGTCGACCGAACCCGCGCCGGCCGCGTGTTGGCCGGCTGCGAAGCCGGCGTGTTTCTCACCGAGGACGCCGCGCAAAACTGGCGCTGCGTCCTGCCGACCCAGGAGACCGTCTACGATCTCCAACAGTCGCCCCACGACCCGCGTCTGTGGCTGGCGATGACCCATAGCTCCGGCGCCTGTCGCTCAACCGACGGCGGTCTGACTTGGGAAAAAATCGCCGCGGTGCCGTCTACGCATCCGCTCTACAACGTCACCTTCGACGTCACCACCGCCCAACGCCTCGCGCTGGGCAGCTGGGCCCTCGGCGTCCTGACCAGCGAGGACGGTGGCCGGACCTGGACGGACCGCAACGCCGGGCTCCCCGCGGCCCACCACGTCTGGCGGGTCGGCGTCGACCCCGAGGGTCGGCTCTATGCGAGCGTCGCCGGAGAAACGCTGTTTGTCTCCGCCGACTTCGGTCGCACCTGGAAACCGGACGCGCTCGCCGGTTCCCAAGTGAACAAGTTCCTCCTCCTGCCCCGCGCTGCGCCGTAAGCCCACCCTCTCCCATGCGACGCACCTTTTTTTCCGCCCTCCTCTTCACCTGCGCCGCGCTCTCCGGCAGCGCGCAGCCCTCCTACGAAGCCCCGCCGCCCCCGACCGCCCCCGTGGCCGATGCGAGCCTGCGCCGGGCCGACTACTTCCGCCGCGTCGACGAGGTGCTCGACTGGGCCGCCGCCGGCGGCAGCGCCAAAACCAACGATCCCGCCAAACTCGATCTCGCGATGATCGCCGCGCGCCTCGTGCGGGGCCGCGATCTGCCCGGTTGTTCGCAGCGGGTCATCGAGCTGATGCGCGAGCCCGGCACCGGCCCGTTCTGGATGTTTCCCAGCGTCTGCATCGCCTACCTCGGCCGCGACCGCCTCTCGCCCGAGGCGCTGGCCTCGATTCGCACCGCCTGGCGCACCACCCGCCAGATCCGCGGCGACACCGAGAATCATTTCGCGATGTATTACCTTTCGCTCTACCTCATGGCGGACCTCTACCCCGACGAACCCGCCGACTCCTGGTATACCGGCCGGTCTTCCGCCGAGAATCTCGCCGAGGCGCGCGCCTACCTCGTGCATTGGATGGACGAGACGACGACGGTGGGGCAGGCCGAATTCAACACGACGAACTATATCGGCGAATACGTGATCCCGCTCCTGTTTCTCACGAACTGGGCCAAGGACCCCGCCATGCGCCAGCGCGGACACCTGATGCTCGACTGGTTCTTCGCCGAACTCGCCGTCTCGACGCTCAACGGCGTCCTGCGCGGGCCCAACTCCCGCGTGGACGAGGGCTCGGTCATCGAGCGCTGGCAGGCGATGGCCTCCTACTTCAGCTGGCTGCTCTTCGGCAACACCCCGCCCACCGCGGGCTACAGCGGCTGGGGCCTCTACTTCGCCCCGCTCGCCAAAAACTACGAGGTGCCCGAGGTCATCTACCGCATCGCCACCGACCGCCCCGACGGCTTCGTGCAACGCGACCGCGCCCGCGTCCGGCGCTTCTGGCGCTACAGCGACGAAACCTCCCCGCCCGTCTACAAGACCAACTACCTCCGCCACGACTACGCAGTCGGTTCGACCCGCGGCGGCCGCATCGACCCCCTCCAGTCGCACGTCTGGGATGTCACCTGGGCCGAGCCCGATCCGCGCGGCAA
>CAJAYO010000700.1 GCA_903948415.1 uncultured Opitutia bacterium
CGCGCTCGAAGCCCTCCTCGCCCAAATGCGCGCCCCCCGCGCCAAACGCTTCGTCCAGGACGCATTCACCGACCGCGTCACCGTCGCCGGCGACGACCGCCCGTGGAGTTACCAACTCGAGGCCACCGTCGCGCTCCCCGGCGGCACCGCCGGCGAACAGACCGGCACCAAGACCCTCCTCTTCACCGAACGCGTCGGCGGCGCCCAACAGCTCGCCGGCTCCCGCGAATTCAACGCCGTCTTCGAAATCGAACAACCCCTCCTCGACGCCCTCTGGACCTTCACCTCCGGCCCCCGCGACCCCGCCCCCCCCAAGTAGGACGGCCTTCCGTCCCCCTGCCGCCGCCGCTCCCATGCGCCGCACGTTATCCCACCTTTGGTCCGGCACCCGCTGGTGCACCGCGTCGCTTTTCTCGTTCGGCCTCTGGTCCGCCTGGCTCGCCCTCGCCATCTTGCTCGCCGCCCAGCTCTACGTCGCCACCCACCGCGAACTCAAAGTCCCCGGTTTCCTGTTACGCTCCCTCGAGGAACGCCTCGCCGCCTCCGGCGTCCGCGCCACCTTCGGCCGCACCTCCTTCGACCCCACCGGCCGCGTCCTCATCGAAAACGCCCGGCTTTCGCTCCCGGCCTTTGCCGAACCCGTCGTGTCCGCCCGCGCCGTCTACGTCCGCCTCGATCCCTGGGCGCTCGCCGCCGGCCAGTTCGAACCGCGCGAACTCCGCATCTCGGGCGCGAGCCTCGCCGTGCCCGCCATGCTCTCCCCGAGCGGCCGCTCCGAGGAAATCCTCCGCGACCTCGACGCCACCCTCGTCCCCCACGCACAGGAACTCGAACTCGCCCAGCTCTCCGCGCGCATCGCCGGCCTCTCGCTCATCGCCCACGGCGCCCTCTCCCTGCCGCCCCGCCCCCTCGGCGCCACCGGCTCGCTGCCCGTCGCCGATTTTCTCGCCCGCCACTACCCCGCCCTCTGCCGCCAGCTCGTCGCCGCCTCCGCCCAGCTCGCCGTCCTCGACCAACCCTCCCTCCGGCTCGAACTCGCCCCCTCCCCCTCCCGCGTCGCCATCGCCCACGTCACCCTCTTCGCCCGCGGCCTCAAACTCGCCCTCCCGCAGCCCGTCCAGGCCTCCGGCCTCCACCTCGTCACCAAAATCCCCTTACTCGGCGACGCCCCCGTCACCGCCCGCCTCGAGCTCACCGCCGATTCCCTCACCCTCCCTTTCGACGCCGGCGCCCGCCGCGTCCGCGCCCTCCTGCGCGGCACCCTCCGCCCCGCCCGCCTCCAGTTCGTCCCCCTCGAACTCGACCTGTCCGCCGGTTCGTTTTCCGCCGCCGGTTTTTCCGCCGGCCCCGTCACCGTCCGGCTCCACCCCGGCCCGCTCCCCCACCTCTCCGCCGACGTCGCCGCCCTCCTCCTCGACACCCCGCTCGCGCTCCACGCCGAGGCCGATCTCTCCGCCCAGGCCGCCACCGTCCGCTTCGACGGCGCCCTCTCCCCCGCCATTCTCACGCCGCTCAGCGAACTCCTCCGCGTCGACGTGCGGAAATATTTCGATTTCGCCGCGCTGGATCGGGCCGTCGGCGAAGCGCGGCTCGGCCCCGGGTGGAAATTTGAAACCCTCGCCGCCCGCGTCGCCTTCCGCGGCATCAACGCCTACCACGTCACCCTCGAAGAAGGCCGCGCCGCCTTCCACTTTGACGGCCGCCATTTCTTCGCCCCCGAAGCCGCCGCCCGCATCGGCGACAACTTCGCGCACGGCACCTTCGAACAGGATCTGCAGACCCTCGACTACCGTTTCCTCCTCGAGGGCCGCCTCCGCCCGCTCGACATCTCCGGGTGGTTTCGCGAGTGGTGGCCGAATTTCTTCCACCAACTCGCGTTCCCCGTCGCCGCGCCGGCCGCCAGCGTCGAAGTCGCCGGGCGCTGGACCGATCCCCGCCGCTCCTTCATCTACGTCTTCGCCGACAGTGCGCACCCCGTCATCCGCGGCGCCGCCCTCGACCGCGTGCGCACCCGCCTCATCATCCGTCCCGGCTCTTTCGACGGGCCCGAACTCTACGCCACCCACCCGACCGGCACCGCCCGGGGCACATTCCGTTACGTCGTGAATCCCGCCCCGGCGTCCCCCTCGTCGTGGGGCGCCCTCGACCTCGATCTCGCCTCCACCCTCGATCCCTCCGTCGCCGTCACCATGCTCGGCCCCCTCGGCGCATCGATCTTCGCCCCCTTCAAGTGGTCCGCGCCCCCCGCCCTCACGCTCTCCGGCCGCATCGAAGGCGGCGCCCACACCACCCTGCATATCGACGGTCGCACCACCGGCGAATTTCGCTTCCAGGATTTCCCCCTCGAAAACGTCCGCTTCACCGCCGACGTCCGCGACAACGACGTCGACGTCACGCAGATGGAAGCCCGCTTCGGCGAAGGCACGCTCACCGGCCGCGCCCGGGTCTTCGGCACCGGCCCCGACCGCCGCGTGGCCTTCGACTACACCCTGACGGACGCCAGCCTCGTGCGCGCCGTCGCCACCCTCCAGGACTACACGGCGCGAAAAAACCGCACGCCGCCCTCGCCCCCCGAAAAATTCCTCCAGGAAAAAGCCTCCGTCCACCTCGACCTCTCCGCCGCCGCCGAAGGCCGCTACGACGATCCGCTCAGTTACCAAGGCACCGGCCGCGCCACCCTCCAGGGACCCGGCCTCGGCGAAGTCCAGCTGCTCGGCCTGCTCTCCGAACTCCTCAAGTTCACCGCCCTCCGCTTCACCTCGGCCAAGACCACCTTCAAAATCGACGGCGCCAAACTCACCTTTCCCGACCTCGCCATCCGCGGCGCCAACTCCGCGATCGACGCCCATGGCGATTTCGCCCTCGACCGCCGCGCCCTCGATATCAAAGCCAAACTCTTCCCTTTCCAAGAAAGCGGCAACCCCCTCAAAAGCCTCGTCGGCGCCGTCCTCACCCCCTTCTCCAATATCTTCGAAGTGAAACTCACCGGCACCCTCGACCGTCCCGAATGGGCCTTCGTCGTCGGCCCCACCAATTTCCTCCGCTCCCTCGCCCCCGGCGAAACCGCCCCAGATCCCGCCAAAGCCGCTCCGCCGGCCCCCTCCGGCCAGCCCCCGCCCGAGCCCCCTTCGCCGCCCCTCCCCGCGGCCCCGGCCGACCCCACCGCCCCGCCCGCTGCGCCCACCCTGCCCAAAGCATAACATCCGCCCAACTCGTGCCGAAAACGCATTGCCCCGCACCATGGCGTTCGTTTTGGTAGGGGAAACACCTTAATGGATTCACTCAGCACATTGCCCCACCGCACGTGGCTCGAGCGCGCCTCGTTGTCCCTTGCCGGCGTGCTCGTCTTCCTGGGGGGCGTGACCCTGCTCGGCTGGTGGTTGCATCTGGATGAGCTGCTGGTGCCGCTTCCCAGCTCGCCGCCGATGGCGCCGATGAAGGCCAATTCGGCGCTCGGCTTCCTCGTGCTTGGGGGCGTGTTGCTCGCCGTCGAGTTCGGCCGCCGCCGGCTCGCCGCCTTCGCGTTCGGCCCGGTGCTCATCGGCCTGATCACGCTTTTCGAGGATCTCTCCGGTCGCAGTTTCAACATCGACGAAGTGCTCGCACGCGATCACCTCCTGATCGGCACCGCCCAGGCCGGCCGCATGTCCGGCATGGTGGCAACCTGTCTCGTGCTCGCCGGCCTCGCCCTCGCGTGGCGCGCCTTCGACCGCGCCGCCGCCGCCCGCCTCTTTGCGGAAGCCGTCACCGGCTCCGTCCTGTTCGCCGCGGGCTTTTCCACCCTGCTCGGCTACGTCGCCGAACTGCCCGCCGTCTACAACTGGGGCAGCGACACCGCCACCGCGCCCGCCTCCTCCCTCTGCCTCCTCGGCCTCGGCCTCGCCCTCATTGTCCTCGCCTGGCGCGAGAGCATCCGCGCCGAGGGCGGCCCGCCCTCATGGGCCCCCATGCCGGCCGTCATCGGCTGCCTCACCCTCACCGTGATTCTCTGGGTCGGCCTCCGCGACCGCGAACATCTGGTCCTCAGCCAACGCACCCAGCAGTCGATCACCCAACTCGGCCTCCAAATCAGCGGCAGCCTCGACCAGCAGGCCGTGCAGATCGAACGCTTCGCCCGCACCTCCACTTGGAACGAACGCGCCGACCAGGCCAACGACGCGATCTGGGACGCCGACGCCACCCGCCAGCTGGCCATCTCCCGCGATTTCGGCTGCATCAAAATCGCCTTCATCGCCCCCACGCTGCGCACCAAGTGGGTCCACCCGCTCATCGGCAACGAGGCCTCGATCGGTTTCGAAAACATCAGCGTGCCCGAACGCCGCGACGCCCTCGGTGAAGCCCGCAAACTCAACACCGGCGCCCCGGTCATCTCCGCCACCACCAAAATCATCAACCCGGACCGCAACACCCTGTCCGACGGCGTCGTCATCTACGCCCCGGTGATCCGCAACAACCGAATCGTTGGCTACATCGGCGCCGAATACGTCTACAGCCTGATGTTCGAGAATACGGTGAAGTCGCTGCCCTATAACCTCGGCATCGATTACAACATCTCCGTCGCCATCAACAACCAGATCGTCTACAGCCGCCTCGCCCCCGACGGCACCCGCCGCGACGAACTCACCGTCGACAAAACCGTCGTCATCGCCGGCCGCCGCGTCCGCCTCAGCCTCGCCCCGTCCAACACCGCCCTCGCCCAGGACCGCCGCCTCCTCCCCGAACTCGCCCTCCTCGCCGGCTTCGGCATCACGATCCTCCTCGGCATCACCTTCCACCTCGCCCGCAGCGCCCGCGCCGGCCAGCGCGCCGCCGAACTCTCCAACAAAAAACTTTTCGCCGAAAACGAGGAACGCCGCCGCGTCGAAGCCCGCCTCAAGGTCTCCGACGAACGGCTCCGCCTCGCCCTCGACTCCACCCAGATCGGCATCTTCGAATGGTCCGTCGCCGCCGGCCACGTCTACTACAGCCCCGGCCTCTGGGCCATGCTCGGCTACGAACACGGCCGCATGCCGTCCACCGTCGAAGCCTGGCAGTCGCTCATTCACCCCGACGACCTCCACCTCTACCGCCGCCGCACCGGCTCCCAGCTCTCCGGCATCGCCACCTTCATCGAACCCGAATATCGCGTCCGCGCCCGCAGCGGCGACTGGCGCTGGGTCTACACCCGCTCCAAATCCGTCTCCACCGGCCCCGACGGCCGCCCCACCCGCATCATCGGCACCGTCCAGGACATCACCGCCCGCCGCGAAGCCGAACTGGCCCTCCGCGAATCCCAGGCCGAAGCCCGCAAACTCTCCCTCGTCGCCTCCAAGACCGACAACCCCGTCCTCATCTGCGCCCCCGACGGCCGCATCGAGTGGGCCAACGAGGCATTCTGCCGCGTGATGGAATATTCCCTCGACGAGGTCGTCGGCAAAAATCCCGCCCATTTCATGGTCGGCCCCGAGACCAGCGCCCGCACCATCGGCCGCATCCGCAGCGCCATGACGCGCGGCCAGGGCATCAGCACCGACGTCGTCAACTACTCCAAGTCCGGCCGCAAATACCACCTCCACCTCGAAATCCAGCCCGTCCACGGCGCCAGCGGCGACGTCGAGAACTTCATCGCCGTCGAGACCGACATCACCGCCCGCGTCGAAACCGAGACCCAGCTCCGCCGCGCCAAGGCCGAGGCCGACGAGGCCTCCCGCGCCAAGAGCGAGTTCCTCGCCTCGATGTCCCACGAAATCCGCACCCCCATGAACGGCGTCATCGGCATGACCAGCCTCCTCATGGAGACCACGCTCTCCGGCGAACAACGCGACTTCGTCAACACCATCCGCACCTCCGGCGAAGCCCTCCTCACCATCATCAACGACATCCTCGATTTCTCCAAAATCGAGTCCGGCAAGATGGAACTCGAACGCACCCCGTTCGAACTCGCCCTCTGCCTCGAAGAGTCCCTCGACCTCTTCGCCCTCCAGGCCTCCTCGAAAAAACTCGAGCTCACGTATCACATCGCCTCCGACGTCCCCGCCTGGATCATCGGCGATGTCACCCGCCTCCGCCAGGTCGTCGTCAACCTCGTCAACAACGCCGTCAAATTCACCCCCCGCGGCAGCATCGCCGTCGAAGTCCGCCGCGCCTTCCGCGAACCCGCCCCCCTCGGCTTCGCCGACGGTCTCCCCGACGATCCTTCCCGTCTCATCCTCGAGTTCACCATCCAGGACACCGGCATCGGCATCCCCGCCGACCGCCTCGACCGCCTCTTCAAAGCCTTCTCCCAGGTCGACTCCTCCACCACCCGCAAATTCGGCGGCACCGGCCTCGGCCTCGTCATCTGCCGGCGCCTCGTCGAACTCATGGGCGGCGACATCCGCGTCGTAAGCACCGCCGGCCAGGGCTCCTCCTTTATTTTCACGCTCCAGAGCGAAGCCGCCCCCGGCAGCAACGATGCCGGCCTGCCCGCCCTGCCGCCGCCCCTCCGCGACGGCACCATCCTCTGCGTCGAGGATCACCCCGTCACCCAGGCCCGCCTCCGCACCCTCTTCGAAAAATGGGGCGCCCCCTGTTGCATCGTGGCCGATGCCACCGCCGCCCTCGCCGCCGCCGCCGCCCTCGGCCGCCCCCCGTCCCTCCTGCTCGTCGACGGCGGCGACGCCGAGGGCCCGACCCCGTTCGAAAAACTCGGCGCGCTCAAGTGCCCCCGCCTCATCATGTATCCGTTCGGCCAGACCTCGCCCGCCTCCCCCGGCGACGGCCAGCTCTTCGCCAGCGCCTCGAAACCCCTCCGCACCGCCTCCCTCGTCCAGGCGATCGGTTCCCTCTTCAATCCCGCCATGACCGCCGCCGTCTTCGGCATGAAGACCGCCGAACGGCCCATCGGCGAGGAGCTCCCTCTCGACATCCTTCTCGCCGAGGACAACGCCGTGAACCAGAAGGTCGCCCTCCGCTTCCTCGAGCGCCTCGGCTACCACGCCGACGCCGTCGCCAACGGCCTCGAAGTCCTCACCACCCTCGAACGCCGCCCCTACGATCTCGTGCTCATGGATCTCCAGATGCCCGAGATGGACGGACTCGAAGCCAGCCGCCAGATCCGCGCCCGCTTCCCCGTCGACCGCCAGCCCAAGATCATCGCGCTCACCGCGAATGCGATGCAGGGCGACCGTGAACTTTGCCTCGCCGCCGGCATGGACGACTACATTTCGAAGCCCGTGAAGATGCACGAAATCTCCGCAGCCATCCGCCGCCAGTTCGCCAAGGCCAGCCCCGTGCCCACCGCGCCGCAGGTCATCGGGTAAGCTCGCGCGCCCGGCCCACCGGCCGCCGCCGTTCGCCCCACGCCGCTTTGTCTCCGCCTGCGGTCCGCTCACGGTCCCCCGCCCCTGCAGCTGCGCCGGTCCCTCTGCGGCCTGCTCCGTTCGTCCCGGCTCCGCCTCGCCCTGCTGCCCCGGACCGCGCTCCTCGCCGCCGCCTCACCCAAATTCACGCGCGCCCGGCGAACCGGTCCCTCGGCCCCCCTGTTCGCGTGCCCCTCGATCGAGGGTTTTTCCCACGACGACGACCCCGTCGGCGACCCGCTGCAGCTCGAGGACCCGCCCGGCGGGCCGGCGTCCCCCTCGACATCGTGGCCGATATCCAACGCTCGCGGGCCCGTCCCGGCTGGCTCGCCTCCGACCAGATCACCCCGCTCCGCGCCCGCACCCGCGCCGCGAAATTCGCCCCACTCCAGCCCCCCGGCCTCGTCTTGCTCATCGGCACCGAGAGCGGCCTCCCGCTGAAATTCCCCGACCAGTCCACCTGGCGCGAACCCGACATCTGGGTCAACCGCCTTGGCCTCGACCCATGAGCGCCCCCCGCGCCGCCACCTCCTGGTCCGCTGTTGCGATGAAGGTCGACCAGGACGTCGGCACCGACCATGAGGGCAAATTTGCCGACATCATACCCGTGAAGGGCGACGGGCTTCGCTCTATCGACGTCTCCGCTATATCGATCGCTTGCAACGCGGCGATCGCGTCTTTTAAATATCACGCGGGCGTAAATTAATCGCTCCCACCTCGGTTTTCCTCCGTCCACCCCTCCGACTCCGATCCGAGCCTTCCACCCCCCGCGCACCGCATGATCATCCACTGGCTCAAGTTCGCCCCCGCCCTTTTCCTTCTGCTCCTCCCGATCGGGGTGTTTCACAGCAAGAAAGTCCGCTTCCGCCCCATCTCGCGCGACTGGACGGACCATTGGTCGCAAATCCTCAACCTCAGTCTGCACTGGATCGATCTCGGCCGCGCCGCCTTCGGCGGCTGGCTGCTCGTCGAGTCACTCGCCCTCAGCCCGGGCGCCGCCGGTTTCATGCGCTATAGTGTGCTGGGCACCTTGGGCGCCGTGATGATCCTCGCCGTCGCGCTCCAGACCTTCTTCTGCAAGGAACGGGATTCAGCCAACGCCCCGTTCATGTTCGTCACCGGCCTGCTCATCGGCGTCTTCCCGCCCACGATCGTCGGTTTCCCCATCGCTCTGGCGCTGACCGCGGCCGCCGGTTCGCGCGTCCCCGCCGCCTATTTCCCGCTTCTCGCCCTGACCCTCGTGGGCAGCGGCTTCCTCTTCGACGGTGGAAAAATGCTGATCAAACTCGCCCTCGGCTTTTCCGCCGTGATCTTGCCGTGGCTCTTCTCGCTCATGTTCTCGCGCGAACTCGTGCTGACCTATCGGGCCAAACGCCGGGACAACCCCGGGGACGCCCCCCTGCCCGCGCGTCGCTAAACGAGCCCCACGCGCGCACGCCACGCCGCGATCTCCCCCCGCCTCGCCGGATCACCGGCGAGGTTTTTCATTTCCCGCGGGTCCGCCTCCAGGTCGAAAAACAACCACGGCGTCCCATCGGCGTTGAGCACCAGCTTGCGCTCCGGCGTCCGCACTCCCCGCCACACCCGGTCGCACTGGTGCGGCAACGCCACCACCGACGGCATCGAGATCTCCGCCTCGGGCCGGGCCGGGTCCGGCGGCGCCCCATCCGACCACGCCTTCGTCCACCCCGCCAAATCGACGAGCGACACCGCCCCGTCATCCCTCGTCGCCGCCACTCCCGGCCTGCGCACCAACAGCGGCACCCGCACCGATTCCTCCTGCGGCCAGCCTTTGCGAAACAAGCCGTGCGCCCCGTGCATGTCACCATGCACACTCGTGAACACCACGATCCAGTCCTTGCCCGCGACCGCCCCCAGCTTGCCGATCGCCCGGTCCGTCGCCTCGATGTGCGCATAATAACCGGCGAGTTCCCGTCGCGCCTTGGCCTCCGCTTCACCCCCGCGCGGCACATTCGCCGCCAGCTCAACCTCACCCGGCGCCCGCGGCACCACCCCGGCCGCCGGCGCATCATAGGGCGGATGCGGCGCCTCCAGACTCACGACCGCAAACGTCGGCCCGGACTCTCCCCGCCGCCTCATCCAGCCCCGGAACCGCTCCGCCACCACGTCGCTCTGGTATCCACGCACCGGCGTCGGTCGCGCCAAATCCGCGGCCGTCCCGTGCAACCACGGATCGTTCAGCAAAAATCCGCCCTCAAACCCCTCCCACCCTTCAAAGCCCCCGCGCTCCCCCTCCGGCACGATCACCTTCGCCGCCGCCTCCCCCACCACCGGCACCCGCGGATCGCGCCGCCCCACCCCCCATTTCCCAAAAAACGCCGTCGCATACCCGCGCTCCCGCAGGTCGTGCGCGATCGTCCGCGCCCCCGCCGGCAACGCGTCAAAATAATCTTTCACCCCGTTTCCCGGCGACGCCACGCCCGTCAACAACGCCGCCCGCGCCATCGGTCCGAACGGATGCGGGGTCACCGCCTGCGCATAATTCACGCTCTCCGCCGCCAGCGCGTCGAGGTGCGGGGTCCGCCCATTCGGATCGCCCGCATAACCGCACGCCTGCGCCCGCCACTGCGTCGTGACGATCCACAGAATATTCGGACGTGATTTCATGAGTCGGGAAAAAATGCTGCCGGCGACCCTCTCACCGTGCGCGCCCAATTACGATTTGCCAGACCGCGTTTGCCAGCTTGCATCGCCTCGAACGCCCGCGCCTCCGCGCCCGCACCGTCACCCTCGGTTCCTTCCGCCCCCATGAAACTCCGCCCCGTCCTCCTCGCCCTCGGCTCCGCGTCGCTGTTCGCCGCGCTCGGCGTCGCCGCCCCGTCCACCGGCTCGCCTTTCTACGGCGACGCCCCCGACGCCCACCACCCGTGGGCCATCCACGACCAAAACCGCCCGCAACCCCCGCGGGTCGAGCCCGGCACCTTCAGCACCGCCACCCAGCCCGGCCAGCCCCCCTCCGACGCCATCGTCCTCTTCGACGGCACCGCCGCCTCCCTCGCCAAATGGGAGTCCGACCCCAAACCCGGCGAAGCCCCCACGCCCACCAAATGGATCGTCCGCGACGGGGCCCTCGAGTGCGTTCCAAAATCCGGATACATCCGCACCAAGGAGCAGTTCGGCGACTGCCAGCTCCACATCGAATGGGCCGCGCCGAAAGCCGTCCAGGGCGCCAGCCAGGGCCGCGGCAACAGCGGCATCTTCCTCATGGGCCGCGCCGAAGTGCAGGTCCTCGACAACTACAACAACCCCACCTACGCCGACGGCTTTGCCGGCTCCGTCTATGGCATCAACCCGCCCATGGCCAACGCCCTCCGCGCGCCCGGTGAGTTCCAAGTCTACGACATCGTCTTCCGCCGCCCCATCCTCAAAGACGGCAAAGTCATCGACCCCGGCCACCTCACCGTCTTCTGCAACGGCGTCCTCCTCCAAGACGCCACGCCCCTCGAAGGCCCCGGCGGACACCTGCGGCGCTCGCTCCCCGTCGCCTTCCCCGAAAAAGGCCCGCTCAAGCTCCAGGACCACGGCAATCCCGTTCGCTTCCGCAACATCTGGTATCGCCCGCTCCCCCCGCGCTCCAGCGAAGGCGGCACCGACGGCGTCCTCACCGCCGAAGCCACCGCCGCCAAGCGCCGGGCCATCGCCGCCACCCTCCGCGCCGACGCCGCGCAACTCGCCGGCACCGCCCAGATGCTCCGCCTCGCCGAGTCCCTCGTCTACGAAGACGAAGCCGCCACGCACGCCCAAGTCGAAGCCCGCGCCACGACCTACGCCGCGTCGATCAAAGCCCTCCCCTCCGCCGATCGCACCGCCAAGAAGGGCGAGGTTCAATCCGTCGTCCGCGCCCTCCAATACCTCGGCAAGAGCGCCATCGTCCCCGCCTCCTTCGCTCCCCGCGCCACCCTCGAAGCCATCGTAAAAGCCGAGGGCTGGGACCAGGTGAAAAAATAAGCCGCCCCTCCAAGCGCCTCTCCCCCGCGGCATGCGACCCAGCGTCCATGCCGCTTTTTTCCGCTCACTCGCAAATCGTAATCCCTCAATCGCAACCTCCCTTATGGTCCTTCAAGAAACCGCCCCCATCGATCTCCCCACGCCCACCGGACCCATGCGGACCCACCTCTTCCGCCCCGCCGCGCCCGGCCGCTATCCCGGCATCGTGCTCTTCTCGGAAATCTTCCAAGTCACCGCGCCCATCCGCCGCACCGCCGCCCTCCTCGCCGGCCACGGCTTCATCGTCGCCGTCCCCGAGGTCTACCACGAGTTCGAACCCGCCGGCACCGTCCTCGCCTACGACCCGGCCGGCGCCGACCGCGGCAACCGCCTCAAAACCACGAAACCCCTCACCGCCTACGACACCGACGCCCGCGCCGTCCTCGATTTTCTGCACAACTACGAGCACTGCACCGGCCGCCTCGGCGTCCTGGGCATTTGCCTCGGCGGCCACCTCGCCTTCCGCGCCGCGATGAACCCCGACGTCCTCGCCGCGACCTGTTTCTACGCGACCGATATCCATCAACGCGGCCTCGGCGCCGGCCTGGCCGACGACAGCCTCGACCGCATCCCCGAAATCACCGGTGAACTCCTCCTGATCTGGGGCCGCCAGGACCCCCACGTGCCCCTCGCGGGCCGCCTCCGTATCCAAGCCGCTCTGACTGCCGCCGACACGAACTTCACGTGGCACGAATTCAACGGCGCCCACGCCTTCCTCCGCGACGAAGGCCACCGCTACGACCCCGAGCTCGCCCTCCAAAGCTACCAACTCGCCCTCGCCCTCTTCCGCCGCAAACTCGGCGAAGGCGACCGGCGCACCGTCGCCCCGACCGCTCCGACCGGGCCGAAACCCTGAGCGCCGCCGGGCAATCCATTCGCCCCCACGGCGCTGCCCGCGCCCCCGGCTGCGGGAATCCCGGGCCTTCAGGCCACCCACGCGGTGCCCGCGTGCCCGGCAGAATCCAGTTTCCCGTGCGCCGGTAATCGGCTCCACTGCCCGCCGTGAGTCGCACCAACCCCTCTTCCTTCGGTTCGCCGCC
>CAJAYO010000701.1 GCA_903948415.1 uncultured Opitutia bacterium
CACCCAATTCCGGCGGCCGGACAATCGAATTCGCCGGGGCGAAACGAGCGTGGCCCGCGCAAAGGGGCCCCGGGATGTCGGCCGGCGCGCGAGTTCTCCGCCGCAGACCTTGGCTTCGGGGCGCAGACCAGTGCCCCTTCGATGCTGAACGCGTCTGCGGCGCTCCGATCGCATCGCCACGGGACCCCTCTTGACGCTTCGGCTGGGGCCGGCGAGAATTGCCGTGCGCGGAAGTTCCGCTGCTCATGGGGCCTCCTGATTGATTTCCGGGCGCGCGCCCCGGCGCCGTTCGCGGGGGTTCGTCGCACCGCAAAACGGGGGCGAGGTCGGTCACGGCGGGTGGCGCCCGGTGCAATTGCGCCGCGTCCCGCCCCGGCGCAGGGAGGGCTCCCGTTTTCCACCCCGGCGCTCAACGCCGCGGGGGTTCCGTGGTGACGGCACGATCGCCGCGGATCACCTGGGTGGCCAGACCCGTCAGGCGCAGGTAGTGGTCGGACGGCAATCCCTCGTAGGTGAGAAAGTTCACGCCGGTGCCGACCGGCGGCTGGTCGGTGCACTTGAAGATGGCCGTGGCCTCGTCGACTTCGTCGAACATCGCGACGTAGAGCATGTCGGCGCCGGTGAGTTTTGCGGCGGTGACTTGCGACCAGAAGAACCGACCCTGCAGGCGGGGGATTTGGTCGAGCGGCGTGCCGGCCCCCTTGAGGTTGGACCAGCTGAAGCCGGGGAACGCGACCGGCAGGAAGTCGAGTCCCCGGGCCCGGCACCAGAGCAGGTCGGGCTGCCACACCGTGGTGGCGTGGCTCGCGGCTTCGGCCGGCGTGCGGTAGCGACCGACCGACCACGGCGAGATCACATCGGCCAGTTGCAGCACCTCGTGCAGCGCAGGATCGGGAATCGCGTCGCGGGTTTGCGTGCGCCAGAAACTGGGCACGCCGAGCATAATCGAGAGGCCGCCGGCGTCCGGATCGTCCTTGAGGAAGGCGAGGATCTTCCGCCAATCGTCGAGCGTGGGACGGGTGCTGTCGTCCAGGAAGCCGCAGCCCCAGAGGGCGAGGAGGGGTTTGCCGCGGTGGTGCAAATACGCGGCGTCGCGCGTGAGGGCGGTTTCGCGCACGAGTCTGCGCCAGTCGGCGATGAGGAAGTCGGCCTGGCCGGGCGCGAGGCCGCTGAGGTCGTACATGAGGGCGTAGGCCCGGCCGTGCACGCGCGCGCCTTCGCGGCAGTGGGCGAGCACGGTGTCGTTGTGCCGGAGCGAGTTTGCGTTGCGGAGCGAGTGGATGAACCGCTGCACGAACACGCCGTCGATGCCGTGTTCGCGCATCCACTGGAAGTGGCGCAGCACCGTGGGGCGGAGATACGAGCTGAAAACCTCGGCCGGGCGGCCGTCGGCGTGGACGAAGTCGGTCGGGAACCGTTCGTCGGCGCCGTAGTCGGTGAGGTCGGGCCAGAGATCCACGTTGACGCGGCCGGGGCCGGGCCGGCGACCGCCGGGGGCCCAGTGATTGTACCCCCGGTTTGCGCCGTCGCCCTCGCCGTTGAACCAACCCTGGTAGCCGCACATGACCTTGCCGGTCAGGCTCGACGCATCCACGGAGGTTGACGTGACGGCAGCCGGAGAGACGTCGTAGATTTCAACCACGGCGACGCCGCTGGTGTTACCGGCGCCGCTCACCTGCACGGTGTAGTTCCCGGGCGGGAACTCCGCGATCAGCGCCGCGTCCCGGCTACCCGGAGCGAAGGCAAACGCACCGCTCTGCGAGAAGGCGCTGGCCAGGGCGGGCGCGGCGAAGGCCAACGGCCCGACGGGTGTGCCCCAGTGGTCGTTCGTCGCGATGACGGCCCCCGCCGCGCCCACGACGCGCAGCGTCGGGTCGGCGAGCGCGCCGCCGACGCCGAGGGCGCCGAGGGCCGGACCGGCAGCGCGGATGAGCAGGCGGCGGGTGCCGGAGCCGGGCGAAATCACGAGGCCCGGGATCAGGACATCGGCACCGACTCCGACCTGGGCGCGGGCCGAAAGATTGGCCGGACCGGGCCCGCCGGCGCCGACCTTGTAAACCTCCACCAAGGCGACGCCCGTGGTGGCGTTAACTCCGGAAACCTGCGCGGAGTAGGAGCCGGGAGGGAAGCGGGCGATGAACGCCGCATCGCGCGAACCCGTCGCCAGGCCGAAGGCGCCGGTCGCGGTGAAATCCGCCGGCGTGACCGAGGTGGCGCCGCTGACGGGCGTGGCCCAGTTGTCGTTTTCCCCGATCTTCGTGGCTCCGGCAAAGACCTCGAGTTTGGGTCGGCGAGGACGCCGGTGACGCCGAAGCCGGCCAAGGCCGGACCCGTGGCGCGGATGAGCATCGTCTGGTCGGCCCCGGGCCCGATGTGGAAGCCGGCGATGAGCACATCCTGGCCGGTGCCGACCAGGGCGCGGACG
>CAJAYO010000702.1 GCA_903948415.1 uncultured Opitutia bacterium
ACGGATCACGCGGGCGTCGGTGGTGGGATCGGTGAGCCACGGGCGGACGATCGGAACCGCGGCGGGGTCGTGGCCGAAGACGCTGGAGCAGGTGGGGAAGCGGCCGCGGTTACAGGTGGGCGGGTGGGTGTAGGGGTGCGAGGCGGAGAGGAGAGGAAGACGGGGAGCGGGGGAGACGGGGACAGGGCGCGAGGGGGCGAGGGGGAGCAGCCCGCCGAGGGAGGCGAGGAGGGTGGTGAGGTGGGCGGTCCACTCAGTCACGCTTGCGGCGACGGGAGAGGGGGAGAGGCGCAAAGCCGCGGCCCTAGGGTCGGATGACGGGGTCGGCGGTGGGAAACCGCCGCTCCGTTCGGAAAGATAAGGTTCCATCTCGGCGGCGTGGCGCGATTCGTCCGCGAGGAATTCTTCGACGAGTTTGCGGGAGGGCCAATCGGCGAGGTGGTGGGTCGCGGCGAGGTAGTGGCGGTAGGCTTCGTGGAGGGCCGGCTTGAGGACGCGGTAGAAGCCGGCGAGCGCGACGGAGGCGTCGGCGGGCATGACGGCTTCGTTGAAGAGCTGGCGGAGAGCGGCGCGGACGTCGTCGGTGGGGCCGAAGCCGCTGAGTTCGCGGCCGCGTTCGCGCAGGAAACGGGCGTGGCCGGCGGATTCCCAGACGTGTTGGCAGAGGAGATACTTTAATTCGGGCTCGCCGACGCGGTAGATGAGGGTGGTGGCGGTGCGGACGAATTCGCGCTCGGTTTCGAAGAGGAGGCGGAGGCCGCGGGCCATTTCCTGCACGGCGGCGAGGCGGCCGGCGGGGGCGGGCCCGGGCGTGTGCGCGGGCGTGGGCGAGGGCGCGGACGAGGGCGCGGACGTGGCCGCGGACGTGGGCGTGGGCGTGGACGGCGGTGGGAAACCGCCGCTCCGTTCAGGCGCGGTCGGCTCGCTGGCGCTCGCGGCTGCGGCGGAGGCGGCGCTCATGTCAGCAGATGCGGCCTTTTTTTCCGGCGGTGGTGTGGCCGGGGGGATTGACGCCGATCCAGCGGTCGTCGATGGGTTCGCTGGCGCGCTGGTAACGGGCATCGCTGGAGATGCGGAGGCGGTTTTCGGTGCGGTTGTCGAGGGAGGCGTGGACGAGGAACATCCCGAAGGTGATGAAGTCGCCGGGTTGAAATTCGGTCGTGAGCCAGCGTCCGCCGAATTTGTTGCGGAGGACGGGCGGGTTGTGGGAGAGGGTGCCGCTGAAGGTCCAGCCGAAGCCCTTGGCGCCGGTCGTGGCGTTTTGGACCTGGTCGGGTTTGTTGGCGCAGTAGGAGTCGACGTCGCGGTAGACGTAGTTTTCGAGGAGATCCATGCGCCGGTGCGAACCTTCGAGGACCATGAGGCCGCCGAGTTCGAAGGAGATGTCGCCGTAGGGGAGCCAGCACGTCATGTGGCCGTGGGTGCCGCGGCCCATATAGGGCAGATCGCAGTGGGGATTGGTGCCTTTGCCGGGGCCGATGGCGCGGAGCCAGGTGAAATCGTAGTGGCGGATTTCTTCGCCGTAGAATTTGCGGTAGAACTCGGGGAGGCGGCCGGAGTAGAGGAGGTTTTGGACGGCGGGGTTGTTGTTGGTGAGCTCGGGCTTGAAGACGTAGCCGGCGCCGGGTTTGCACACGCCGTCGATGGTGGGGTGCGCGGGATCGAGGACGCCGGCGGCGGCGAGGCCGTCGGTGAGGGTGGCGCGCGCGGCGAGGACTTCGTCGCGGTCGAGGTAGCCCTTCATGTAGAGGTAGCCGTCGGCGGCGAAGCGGCGGCGGAGTTCCTCGACGTCGTCTGCGGCGTCGGCGGAATCGCGCAGGAGGCCGATCTTATCCTCGGCCATGTCGAGAGGGTGGCCGAAGGAGTAAATTTGCGGGAGGGCGGGCGCGGTGAGGGTGCTCATGGTGGGACAAGGAGAATGACTAATGACGAATGTCGAATGAGGGCGGTGCGTTTCAGCGGGTGACGCGAGGGAGGGAGAGGAGCGGGGCGCTGGCGCGCGGGAGGGGATGGGAGGAATGGCGGCGGCGCGGCGCTCCGTGGAAGGACAGGGTCAGGAGGTGATGGACCAGCCTTCCGGCCAGTGGGTGGCGGGGGCGGCGCGCCAAAAGATGTCGCGGTCGATGCGCGGCAAGTGGTGGCGGTATTTTTCGGTGAGGCGGATTTTCGTGCGGAGGTGGTCGGCGAGATTTTCGCCGTAGAAAAACGTGCTCTCGGCGACGCCGGAGACGGCCATGACTTCGGTCGAGGAGGTCGTGAGGAGATCGAGCAGGCCGCGAGTGTTGGCGAGGTCGAGGTCGATGGCGGCCTGGAGTTTTTCGACGCAGGCGGCCTGGGTTGCGGCCGTGGCGTCGGGGGCGAGGTAGCCGTAGACGTGTTCGCACCAGGCGCAGACGCTGCGGAGGGACGTGACCCAGTAGAGGTAGGCGCGGACGCGGTCGCGGAGGTCGGTGAAGACGGCGCGGGGTTGGGCGGCGGGGGCGGTGGGATCGGCGGGAAGGGCGGCGAGTGTGGCGTCCAGCGGGGCGAGGACGGCGCGGATGCGGGAGATCACTTCGCGGTCCATGTCGGCGGCCATCTTGGCGCCCGATTCGCGGGTGATGAGGTCGAAGAGGACGTCTTTGCCGAGATCGTTGATGCCGGGATTGTTGAACTGGAAGCAGCCGTGGCGCTCGTAGTAGTCGCGGTCGGCGGCGGGGACGGCCTCGATGTCGGGCACGAACGGGCGGTCCCAGGTGCGTTGCCAGCAGAAACCGAAGACGCAGAAGAGCGGAACGAGCGGCTGCCAGCCGAGGGCGGTTTCGAAATCGCGCCAGGCGGCGTCGAGGGTGGGGGCGTGGGCGGGGCCGACGAGGTGGGCGGCGTAGTCGGCGAGGACGGCGTCGATCGGGCGCTCGGGGGTGAACTGCGCGGCCTGGAGCGCGACGACGTTGGGCCAGTAGGGCGTGGCGGTGGTGTGCGCGAGGCCGCCGAGGGCGCTCATGCGGGTGAGGCCGGTGGCGGCGGCGGATTTGAGTTTGGCGTGGACGAGGCGGGGGAACGGGAGGCCGATCAGGGGCTCGTGATTCCAGACGCCGGAAGCGGAGTAGTGGAGGACGGGTTCGGTGCCGCGGGCGCGGTCTTCGGCGAGGGCGGTTTTTTCGGCGGCGTCCATCCAGTCGTGGAAAATGCTGCCGGCGACGCCGAAGTTTTCCGGGTATTTGGGATGGGGATACGGCAGCGAGTAGCCGCGAACGAGGAGCGACGGAGCCTCGTAGGAGACGTGGCGGCCGAGGCCGGCTTTGATGTGTTCGTGCTCCATCTTGAAGGGCTCAAGGCGCAGGAAGACGTCGAAGTCGGGGTTCAGTTCGGCGGCGCCGGCCTGGAGGTTGTGGAGGAAGCGGACGATGCTCTTGCCGGAGGCTTCGGCGACTTTTTCGTGACTGCGCCACTCGCGGATCATGAAGGGACCGCCGTTGCGGCCGACGTAGAGGGATGCGCTGTGTTCGAAGCCGGCGCCGCTGTCGTTCGTCCACAGCGACATGTAGCTGAGGTCGGGGACGGCGCGGATGAGTTTCTGGAGGGCTTCGCGGAAGTGGCGCTGCACGATCGGGTGATCCTGCGCCATGGTGTAGCGCGGGAGGCGCGAGCGGAACGGGTGGTCGACGCGGGCGCCGCGGAGCGTGGGAAATTTTTGGAAGAACCGCTCCGGCATGGTGCGCGGTTCGAACATGCAGACCCCGGGCTTGAGACCGTAGCGGCGACCGAGGTCGGCGAGTTTGCGGAGGTGGTTGAGATTGGCGTCGAGATAGAGGGCGGGCCAGATGCCGTGGGTGAGCGGGGTATCGACGAAGTGGTTCAGGCCGGGTTGGTAGCTGTAGAACTGCGAGTAGTATTCGTGCGGGACGAGGTCCTCGTGCGGCATGTGGGCCTGCAGGCCGTTGACCTCGCAGTGGGTGAAACCGGCCTCGGCGAGGGTGGCGACATATTGCTCGGGATCGAAGCCGCGGGCGGAGCGCCAGTATTGCGTGTAGCAGGCATCCCAATGCGGGCGGTGCCAGCCGAAGGAGGCGGGCAGGAAGAGGCCGGCGGCGAGTTTTTCGCGGGTGAAGTCGCCGAGGCCGCGGGCGAGGAGGCGGACGGCGGCGTAGAGGAAAGAGCCGTGGCTCGCGGTGATTTCGCCGGTGCCGGCGTCGGTAATCCGCAGCCACATCCAGGCGAGTTCGGCGGTCGGCGGCGCCGAGCGGGTGGCGGCGTGCGCGGCGAGCGCCCGGGTGAGGGCGGCGGGCGCGGTCCACGCGCGGGAGGCGAGCGAGAGGTTGACGCCGCGGCCGGGCGTGGGGCTGGCCGCGAGCGTGGCTTGGGTCAGTCGGGCGAATTCGGCGGCAGCGGTGAGCTCAACCGGGGCGGGGGAAGCCGGGTGAAAGGCGGCGGTGACGGCGGGGAGGGCGGGGACGGTCATGGGCGGTGCGGGGTCGCGGGAGAACGGTTGGCCGAACGGTCACCGCGAGTGGGGCGGTGTCAAAATGAACATTCCTGAAAGTTTCAGGGAGGGTGTGGATGCGGCAGGGCCCGGTGGGCGTTGGCGCGCTGGTGGGGTTTGCGGCGGGAAGGCGGGAGGGGGCATGAAGAAGGCGCGCCGGGTGCGGCGCGCCTGGTTGGGTCGCGGGGTGGCGGGTCTTGGGCAAGCGCGTTGGAGGGACTTAGGGGCAAGCGCGTTGGACGGACTTAGGGGAAAGCGCGTTGGGGGCAACGCGCTCCACCTTGGACGGACTTAGGGGCAAGCGCGTTGAGGTCAACGCGCTCCACCTCGGA
>CAJAYO010000703.1 GCA_903948415.1 uncultured Opitutia bacterium
GCCGGTGAGAAGGAGGGAAAGAGAATCGGCGAGATGGGGGGAAAGAGAGCGGAGGAGATAGGCGCGAAGGCGTTGCATGGGGGAGGCGAAGTGAAGCGTTGGGGCGACGGCCTGCAGGGGAGCAGGGGTGATGCGCACCGAGCGGTGCGGTGGGGAGAATGCGGTGAAAGTCGCGTCGAACGGGTCGACGCAGTCAAGCGGGGTTCGGACAGCGCCGCAAACGGCGCGGCTACGAAGGAGCGAGTGCGACTTGGCCTGCCTATTTCACACTCAGAGGAGAACTGGAAACACACGGAGGATCGCGCGAGCCGCGCTTGTCATGGCGAGAAGCGCAGCGACGCAGCAATCCACCGAGCTGGATCGCCACGCCCTCGTCCCTCGGGCTCGCGATGACAAAAAAAGCGTGAAATAGGCGGGTCAGGGTGCGGCGGGCGCGGCGCGTTTGGCTTTTTTCGGGGTGGCGACGACGGTGCCGCGCATGATGTCGGGCTCGACGGTGTTGGCCTGGCGGGCGCCGGGGGTGCTGCGGCCTTGGGCGACCTGGTGTTTGAGGAGGTCGGTCAGGCGGGCGACGATGGCGGGGTGCTCGCCTTGCACGTTCTTCGTTTCGCCGGGATCGGTGGCGAGATCGTAGAGCTGGATACGCGGGGCGTCCTTGGGTTCCTGGCCGGGGGTCGGCGCACTCCAGCCGCCGGAGCCGGGGCACAACTCGAGTTTCCAGTTTCCTTGGCGAATCGAGAACGCGCCGGTGATCGAGTGGTGCACGAGGGTGTCGCGCACGGGGGCGGTGCCGCCGCGGAGGGCGGGCAGGAGGCTGACGCTGTCCTCGCCGGCGTGCGCCGGGAGCGGGCGGCCGACGATATCGGCGACGGTGGCCATGAGGTCGGTGAGGCAGACGTAGGGGGCGTAGCGGGTGCCGGGTTGCGTTACGCCGGTCCAGCGGGCGAGGAAGGGCACGTGGTGGCCGCCGTCGTAGATGTCGGCTTTGTGGCCGCGGAAGCTGTGGTTGGGGTTGTGACCGAGCGGGAGGAGTTCGGCGAAGTTGGCCTGGGGCGAGCAGCCGTTGTCGCTGGTGACGATGAGGAGCGTGGTTTGGTCGAGACCTTGGGCGGCGAGGGCGCGCATGATTTCACCGATGGCCCAGTCGGTCTCCATGACGAAATCGGCGTAGGGGCTGAGGCCGCTTTGGCCGGCCCAGGCGGGCGAGGGGTTGATGGGGGTGTGCGGCGAATTGAGCGGAATATAGAGGAAGAAAGGCTTGCCCTGCTTGGCGTCGGCGGCGTGCCGGCCGATGAGCTCGACGGCTTTTTTGGTGAGGGTCGGGAGCACGTCGACGGCGGCGAAATCCTTGGCGCCGGGGCCGGTGCGGGTGAAGCCCCCGGAGCGGCCGGCGGTCATGGGGAATTTCATGTCGGGGACGTCGGGCAGGGCGGCGACGCGGTTGTTCTCGATGTAGGTGTAGGGGACCATGTCGAGGGAGGCGCTGATGCCGAAAAAGTAATCGAAGCCGACGCTGAGCGGGCCGTTGGCGATGGGTTGGGCGTAGTCGACGCTGCCGACTTGGTCGACGGTCTCGATGCTGAGGGCGCTGACGGATTTGCCGGGGTGCTTGGCCCAGTCCATCCCGAGGTGCCACTTGCCGACGCAGGCGGTGAAGTAGCCCTGTTCTTGCAGGAAGGAGGCGACGGTGACGCGGCCCGGTTCGATGAGGCGGGGGCTGAGGCCGCCGAGGACGCCGCTCTGGAGGCGGGAGCGCCAGTTGTAGCGGCCGGTGAGGATGCCGTAGCGGGTGGGCGTGCAGACGGAGGAGCTGCTGTGGGCGTCGGTGAAGCGGACGCCCTCCTGCGCGAGGCGGTCCATCTGGGGGGTGGCGATCTTGCCCTGGGCGTTGAAGGCGCGCACATCGCCGTAGCCGAGGTCGTCGCAGAGGATATAGACGATGTTGGGTTTGGAGGCGGTGCCAGCAGCAGGGGTGGCGGCCGCGGCGGAGAGGGGGAGAAGGAGGGCGAGGGAGAGGGGGACGAGGGCGGCGGAAAAGTTCATGGGGCGAGCGTGAGCGGCGGGGAGGAGACCGGAGGTGAGGAGGGGGCGCTATTTTTTCTTGGCCGCAGCCACGGGTTTTTCGCCGGAGGGGACGGCGGTCTTTTGGAAGCGGTCGAAGTGGGCGCGGAGCTCGCGGACTTTTTCGGGGTGGGTGGCGGCCA
>CAJAYO010000704.1 GCA_903948415.1 uncultured Opitutia bacterium
ATCCTGAACATCGATGGTCCGGTGGTCATCGACGTCCAGCCCAGCACGGCCCAATGGTGGATTCAGGGCTCGGGCAAAATCGTGATTGGCGCACCCACGGTTCCGATCAAGCCCACTGCTTCGCTCGAAATCCACGTATCCAACTTGCTCGATATTGGCAGCGACACGACCGGCGGGATTCAGAATCTGACCCTGGACCCCACTCGTTGCGTCATTCTCAGCACGAACACCACCAATGTTTCGGCCAAAAATTGGTTCTGGCCGATCATTCCGTTCTACGGCGTGGTCTACATGCCCAACGCCTTTCTGCACGTCTGGAACACCGGCTACAACCTGCCGATTTACGGCGCCCTGTCGGCCAAGAATATCTACTTCGAAAGCGTCGCCGCGCTGCATTACGACACCGCGCTCCGGACTGCGGTAATCAGCGGGGTCGATACCCCGTATCGGCTCACCGAGTGGCGCGAACTGACCGACCCGAGCGAGCGGGTCGCCCTGCCCTAGGTCGGATAGCTCGCCCCGCGGCAACCTCCGCCCAAAGGGGCAGCGAACGGGGTCAGCCGCGCACCCTTGTGGGCCACGGCCGATCCGATCACACCCGACCGCCACGGCCGCAACCGTCGATCCCTCCCCCGGCCGAAAGTCCGGGGCCGCCCGCGGCGATTCCCATTGAGCCGCGGCGGCGGACTCCCGAGGGTGGCCGGAACGAGCATGAGACCCCGCCTGACCCCACCGACAACTTTGCGCCGCGGCGTGCGGGCCCTGCTCGTTTTCGGCTTGGCGCCATTTTTGTTCCTTTCCGCCAATGCGGAGCCGGCGGACGACGGGGAATTTTCCGCGCTGCAGGCCGGGGCAAAAAAAACCTTTCGCGATCAGGTCACGCCCTTTGTCCGCACCTATTGCTTGAACTGTCACGGCAACCGGAAAACCAAGGGCGGGGTCAACTTTGAACCCGCGCTCAAGGCCCCCGGCCACGCAGCCTTCAGCCAGCGGTGGAAGCAGGCCCTCGCCAACGTCAAGGCCCACGACATGCCGCCGGAAGACGCGCCAAAACAGCCCACCGACGCCGAGCGGCAGACGTTCCTCGCCTGGATTGGCCAGATCAAGTTTCTCAGCCCGAAGGACCCCGGTCCCTTTGTGCTCCGCCGCCTGACCAAGGCGGAATACGGCAACACCCTGCACGATCTCTTCGGCGTCGATCCGGCGATCGCCCACGGGTTGCCCGATGAAGTGTTCGGTGAGGGCTATCTCAATACGCTGTCACCGCTCCAGTCCGAACAGTATCTCGGAATCGCCCACGAGGTCGTGGATCGTATCCTGGCCCCCGCCGATGCGCCGCCGACTCCGCTGCAACGGCAGCTCTTTGGTGAACCCCCGGCGCCCGGTGCCGATGCCCGCGCGGCCGCGCGCCAAGTGGCCCGCTCCCTCGCCCGCGCCGCCTATCGCCGCCCGCCCACGGAGGCGGAGCTGGATGTGCTCGGGGGCGTCTTCGATCTGGGCCGCGAGCACCACCTCGCCTACCCCGCGGCCCTCGGCCTGATGCTCAAAGCGGTGCTCGTTTCACCGCAGTTCTTGTTTATCACCCCGGCCACCGAGGTTGCGGCGGGTCCCGCCATCGTGCCGCTGGACGACTATCAACTCGCGTCGCGGCTGTCCTATCTGCTGTGGGCCAGACCGCCCGATGCGGAGCTCGCGGGCCTCGCCGACCGCGGCACGTTGCACGAGACCGCCAGTCTGCAGGCGCAGGTGAAGCGCCTGCTCCAGGATCCGCGGTCCCGCGCGTTGTTCGATGGCTTCGGGGCCCAATGGCTCGGCGTCGCGGACCTGGCCGGCAAAACCTTCGATCCGGTCAAATTCCCCCAGATGACCGGTGAGCTGCGCTCCGCGATGTATGACGAGGCGCGGCTCTTCTTCGACAGCATCGTGCGCGACAACCGGAGCGTCGTCGGTTTCGTCGACAGCGACTACACCTTCCTCAACGGGACGCTGGCGAAAATTTACGGCCTGGAAAACACCGTCACCGGCCCGGCCATGCGCCGGGTCCAGCTGACCGACGCCAACCGCGGCGGAATACTCGGCATGCCGGGCATTCTGGCGACGACCTCGTTTCCCCACCGCACCAGCGCCGTCAAACGCGGTGTGTGGGTCCTCGAACAGGTGCTCGGCGAACGCGTCCCGCCCGCCCCGCCGAACGTTCCCGCCCTCGAAAAACAGGACGGCGCGCAGGTCGCGGCCCTCACCCTGCGCCAGCGCACCGAGCTGCACCGCACGGATTCCGTCTGCACCAACTGCCACAAAATCCTCGATCCGATTGGATTTGGCCTGGAGAATTTCGATGCCATCGGACGCTGGCGCGACCACGACGATACGGGTGGCGCGATCGACGCCGCCGGCGAGATCCCCGGCGGAAAACGCTTTTCGTCGCCCCACG
>CAJAYO010000705.1 GCA_903948415.1 uncultured Opitutia bacterium
ACAATGCCGGAACTACGGAGACCCGCAGGACGCACTCCCGCCGTCTTTCGTGTCGGACAAAGCCCCAAAAGGTGAGGCCCGCGCCCGGCCCGCGTCCCAATCCCGCGAATCGATCGTCCCGCGATAAACCCATTCCGCCGGTCGCGCCCCGCAGCCGAGATACGTTATCAAGCCTGGACCACAATCGGTTAAGGACACCGGCCGACGCACGGCACACGCCGTACAAACGGCTCCGCCCACTCAACCACCCTTGTGAAAAAACCGTTCACCTCCTTCGCGCTGATCGCCGCCGGCGGTTGCGCTTGCTCGACCCGCGCCAGCTTCGCCGGACTGCCTGCGTCCGCCGCCCTCGCTGCCGGCCACCCCTTCGGCGCCTGCGTCACCCTGCTGAGCTTACCTATCGCGTTCGCCGACTATGCCCGCCGGCCCGCCCCGCTCCCCGCGAACGCACCCCCGACCACCCTCGCCAACACTTCCGCCCACGCCGCCCACGCCGCGAGGAAATGAGCCTCGAGGAAGTCGAGGCCAGCCTCATCAAAAAAACCCTCGCCCGCTGCGCCGGCAACGCCCGCAAAGCCACCGCGGCACTCGGCCTCAGCCACAGCGCCTTCGACCGCCGCCTGGAAAAAAACGGCCGCTGAGCCCGCCGCCCCCGTCCGGCGCCTTCTTCGCGCCTTCTTCGCGCCCTCGGCGCCTCCCGGCGGCTCTCCCCGGTCACGCCGCACGCGCCGCCCCCCCCCCCACGACCGGCGCGTCGTCCTCTCCGCGCTGCTCGCCGGCCGGCCCGCGGTCGCCGTCGCCGCGTATTTCCTTTGGCTGGACGAGCCCGCCCCCGCGCCGAAAATCCGGTGGACCCGCTCCCTCTTCATCGCCGGCTGCCGGGTCGGCTTCGCCGCCGCGACCCGCGCCCTCCGCGAACGCCGGCCGCCGCCAAAATCCGCGCAGCTTCGGCCAACCGGCGCCGCGCACCGTCCGGCCCACGGTCCACACTGCTCGCCTATGAAAAATCCGCTGCCGGTTTTCGCGCTGCTGCTGCTCGCCCTCCCCGCCGCTTCCCCCGCCCAGTCGTTCTATTTGGTTTCGAAAAACCAGTCTTTCGTGCAGACCTCTGCGGCGGGCGCGGTGGCCGATCCGCTCGGGGCGTTTAAGTTTCAGTCGCGGGCCGCGACCAACGTCACGCTCACCTTGCCGGGCGGCGGCACCTTGCCGCTCGGGTTCGACAACCGGAACAGCGACTACGCGCTCCGGCAATGGTTCGGCTCCAAGGCGGCCATGGACGCCGCCTTCCCCAACGGCACCTATCGGATGACGGGGGCGGGCATTCCCGCCCTCTCGATCAATCTCACGGCCGACCACTATCCGGCGGTCACACCCCAAGTGACCGGCGTCAGCAACGGCACCTGGAACAGCAACGGCGTGCTCGTCGTCAATCCCGCGCAGGCTACGACCCTCACCTTCAGCACGTTTTCCGACTATTCGACGAGTGGCGTTGCCGGCCACATCAACTTCAGCCTGGCGAGCATGACCGATGACGGCAGCAATCGCGTGGACCTCAGCACCGATGCCTTCTCCCAACCCGTCTTCGGTCAGCCGGCGACGCCGTCTCCATTGACCTCCTACACGATTCCCGCGGGCCGACTCGTCAGCGGCCGCGTTTATCGCGCCTGGCTGGACTTCGACACCATCGTCGCGATGGACACCACCACGGTCCCCGGCACCGGAGTGGGCACGCTGTTTTCAAAACAGGGGACCTTCTACATCGGCGCGCAATCCCCCGGCACCTCGACACCGCCGCCCATCATCGTCGGGCCGCCCACCCACCGCGTTGCCGCCATCGGCGAAGGAGTGACCTTCTCCGTGGATGTCACCATCGGTGGCACGCGCTTCAGTTTCCAAAACACCCCACCATCTACCCCCGTCGGCTACACCTGGAGCCACCTCGGGAGGAGTCTGGATCTGGGCGATTCGAGGATTTCCGGCATCAAATACACCAACACCACCAACGGAATCGGCCTGACGATCAACGCGCTCACCGCCGCCGATGCCGGCGAATACACCGTGACGATCTTCACCGCCGGCGGCGTCGTCACCAGTGCGCCCGCGACCCTCACGCTCGCCCCCGGAGGCGCACCGGTTTTTGTGACCCAACCGCGCGGTGTGACGGTGAACGCCGGCTCCACCGTCGCCCTCTCCTCGACCGCCACCGGCAGCCCCACCCCAAACTTCCAATGGCGCAAAGACGGCACGGCCATTCTTGGCGCGACCTCCGACACCCTTGTGCTCCCCGGCGTCACCGCCTCGACCGCGGGCAACTACACCGTCCTCATCTCCAACTCCCTCGGCTCCTTCGTCAGTAACTCCGCCGCAGTCGCCATCACCTCCGGCCAACCCAGCCGCCTGCCCAACCTCTCCGTGCGCACCACCCTCGGCGCCGCCCAGACCCTCACCGTCGGCTTCGCCACCGTCGGCGCCAAAACCATGCTCGTCCGCGGCGTCGGCCCCACCCTCGGCGCCTTCGGCCTCACCGGCGTCCTGCCCGATCCCACGATCGAACTCTTCAATTCCACGGCCGCCAAAATCGACGAAAACAACGACTGGAACTCCGCCCTCGCCCCCGTGTTCACCGCCGTCGGCGCCTTCGCCCTGACCGGCGGCAGCAAGGACGCCGCCCTCCAACGCTCCTGCGACGGCGCGAACACCGCGCTGGTCAAGAGCTCCGGCTCCGGCGTCGTCCTCGTCGAAGTCTACGACGCCGGCGGCCCCGGCAAACTCGTCAACGTCTCCGCCCGCAATCTCGTCGGCACCGGCGAAAATCTCCTCATCACCGGCTTCGTCGTCGACGGCACCGTGGCGAAAACCCTGCTCATCCGCGGCGTCGGCGCGAAACTCGCCGAATTCGGCGTCACCGGCGTGCTCGCCGATCCCAAGCTCGAAATCTACACCGCCGCCGGCACCAAGATCGCCGAAAACGACAGCTGGAACGCCCAGCTCCAACCCCTCGCCCGCAGCGTCGGCGCCTTCGACCTCACCCTCGGCAGCCGCGACGCCGCCCTCCTCCTGACCCTCGCGCCCGGCAACTACACCGCCCAAATTTCCGGCGTCGGTGAAACCACCGGCGAGGCCATCGTCGAAGTCTACGACGTCCCGTAACCCCACCGGCCCGGCCCCGCGGGCCACTTCCGGGAATCCACGGTCCCACGACCGCCGCCCCCGCCGCGCCGGCGTTTTCTCCCGAAAACCCCACTTCCGCTCCGCTCCAGCGGCTGAGCCTCACCCGCACCCCCGCGGCACAACCGCTGCAGGGGTCCCCGCTCCCATGGCAACAGCGCGCCCCGACCCATCCCCGGCCAAGCGGAAGAAACGCATCCTTTCCGGCCCCGTCGCCGCCTGCCGGCTCCCCAGCCGCCGCGCCACCCGCATCAGCCCCCTCGCCGCCCTCCGCACGGAATGAAGATCCCGTCCTCTTTCTCTTAATCTTTCTCCGCCGGCCCGCCCCCCACCCTCGCGGGCGGGCGCAAGAGAAAGACTGTCCTTCGGGCCAGCTGGATGCAGTCTGCGCCATGAAAACTCCCTCGCCCCGCTCCCGCCCCGACCCCGAATTCCCCGCCTGGGTCTGCGAACAGCTCGCCGACCTCCCCGCGCTCAAATCCCGCCCGATGTTCGGCGCCCACGGCCTCTACTCCGGCGACACCTTTTTCGGCCTCGTCTGGCACGGCACGCTCTATTTCCGCACCTCGCCCGCCACCGTCGCCGACTACGATGCCGCCGACGCCGGTTGGTTTCAGCCCAACCCCCAGCAGGCCCTGAAAACCTACCGCGAGGTCCCTGCCGCCGTCCTCGACCGCCGCCCCACCCTCGTCGCCTGGGCCCTCCGCGCCATCGCCTGCTAAAACCCCGCCGTTTCCCGCTTGCCCCCACCGCGTGCGCCGCGTCCCACTCGCCGTCGCCCCCCATGATCCTCCGCCCGCGCCGCCGCCCTCTCGCCGCCCTCGCCCCGCTGTTGGTCTGCGTCGCCGCCCTCGCCCTCCGCGCGACCGCCGCCGAATCGCCGTCCGTCGACGAACGCTTCCGCGCCCTCGAAGCCCGCCTCGCCATCGTCGAACAGGAAAACGCCGCCCTCCGCCGCGAACTCGCCCACCCGCCAGCGCCCGCCGCCGCCGCCTCCGCTGCCTCCGCCCCCGCTGCCGCTACCGCAGTCCGCTTCACCGGCACCCTCCGCACCCGTTTCTCCAGCATCGCCTACACCGCCCCCGAAGCCGCCACCCGCGACCAACTCCTCTTTCAACTTCATGCCGGCTTCGTCACCTCCCTCGCCGACACCTTCGAGGGCGGCGTCCGCTTCACCGCCGGCGACCTGAATTCCACCTTCGGCGGCTCCCCGCTCGCCGCCCAATTCACCGCCGGCGACAACGCCTCCCGCAAACCCGCCTACCTCGACCAGCTCTTCCTCCGCTGGAAGCCTTCCCTCGGCCCCGACACCAACGCCGCCCTCACCGTCGGCAAAGCCGCCAACCCGTTCTTCACCCCGTCACGGATTCTCTTCGACAACGACTACCAGCCCGAGGGCGCCCCCGCGGCAGTCTCCGTCCCACCCGCCCCCGACCACCGCCTCACCCTCGCCGCCGGCCAATCCGTCCTCGACGACATCGCGTCCTCCTCCCGTGACCGGCTCCTCCTCGCCGCCCGCGCGCG